>CAZGYL010000740.1:0-2746 GCA_964529985.1 uncultured Planctomycetia bacterium
CCAGTCGGGGTGCCGTCCCCTGAGTTTCTCGCGCACGATTTCAGGATCCATGAGATCCTGGTAGATATCATAGCGGCTTGTGAGTATGCCCATATTGTTCATGGCCCGAACGACATGCGGTGGAGCCCGGCGGCTCCACAAAATCCGCCGAATCCCCGCTTGGCGAAGTTCCTTGACCACTCCGAGCGGATCGCGGTCCCAGTTCCAAATGTTGACCGCACCTATGAGCAGGTCGACGGCTGGAATCTCTTCGGCTTTCTGTTTGAGCGTTTTCAGGTTTCCTCGTTTTCTTACGTAGCTCCGGTAAGCTTTGCACATCGCCACGTATCCGCCGCGGTCAAAAAGCTCGTACCTGACTGTGCGCGGGTAGCCGAACCTGCCTTTCTGAGAATCCCACTGCGGCTCGACAACAAGAAGCCCTCCGAGGCGGCGAAGTTTTATGGCTGCATCGTCCGGAGTCTCAAAGATTCCCATAAGAGCGGCTGTGCCATCCGTAACGCCCCAGAACGCCATGCAGATCCCGTGGCCGCCGTAAGCAATAAGCCGCCTTTCTCTTACGGCCTTATCGTCCACGGGGTAAGAGATCCCCTCATTCATCGGGATAACAAGATACGTGGGGGGCTCGGTCTTAAACGGGTGTGGGAAGCGAAGCGGACGCCCCAAGGCGCCGCGGGCGCTCAGCGTAACGGTAAAAGCAGGAGAATCGCCCGAAAGGGCGATCTTTACCCTTACCGGAAGCCCCAGGCCTGCCTGCCGCCAGGTGAAAGAGGCCTCGGTGCCCGTAGAGGCCGGGTTTTCCAGGGCCCCCCGCGCAGAGGGCACCTGCTTCCAGACCTTCCCGTTTCTGAGATCTGTGACTTTGAGGGCCCCTGTTTGAGGATCGATTTCGAGCCTCAGAAATCGGTTCGCAAGCACGAGAGGAGCTTTCGGGGCTCCTGCAAGAAGTGCAAGAAAGAGGGCGAAGTTGAGCATGTAACCTCCTTGATCGCGACTTCGGGCGGCAAGGCAGCCGGTATGTTTAGGTGCTATTATGACCGATTCGGGCTCTGGCTCGGTAGGGCAACGGCCTTGTTGCCGGGCCGGCGTACGGGCGGTAGGATCGGCCACGTTGATGGCACAAAGGTGACAGCAAGGGGGGCTCCATGAAGCGCGGCCAGAAGCTTGAGGATCTCAGCGGCGAGAGGTTTCTGATCTTCAAACACTCAAGCCGCTGTCCTATAAGTTCTCACGCCCATGCTGTGGTCCAATCGATTGAACCGTCGCTGCAGGTTCCGGTATACCTGATCGTTGTGCCTGAAGACCGACTTCTTGCTGAGGCCGTTGCCCGGCACTACGGCGTGCCTCATCATTCTCCCCAGGTTATTCTGGTTGAGAGGGGGAAGGCCTTTTGGCACTGCAGCCATTTTGAGATAACCCCGGAAGGAGTACTTGAGGCGGCGGGAGGCAAATGAGCGGGCTTACCTACAGGCATGAGCCCGGTCCTGAAGCGCTGCACAAAGCGACCGCTCAGGCTCTTGGCGAAGCGATCGACTCGGTGCTTAAGGAAAACGGCCGAATGGTGCTCGGCCTCTGCGGAGGGCGGAGCGCACGCGGAGTGTTGACGCACCTGAGGGGCTTGGGAATTCCCTGGGAACGCGTGCATATATTCATGGTCGATGAGAGGATCCTTCCGATCGAAAGCCCTGAAAGAAATTTTGCCATAGTAAAGGAAGTGCTTGCAGCGCCTTTGATCCGTGCAAGCGAGCTTCCTGCAGACAACGTTCACCCCTTCATACCCAGAGCGCAGTTCGAAGACTTCGGGGTAAAGGAATATACGCGCGAGCTGGATAAGCAGGGCGGGCGATATGATGTTGTTTTCTTAAGCGCAGGCGAAGACGGCCACATTGCATCACTTTTCCCCAAAGGAAGTGTATTGAGCGATGATCCCGGGCATATTCTGGTTCTTGACGCCCCGAAGCCTCCGCCGCGGCGAATGAGCGCCTCGCGTAGGCTTCTTCTGCAAAGCAGGTGGGGTGTTCTTATTGTCGCCGGAGAAGAGAAAAGAAAGGCTTACGAAGCGCTCCGAGATCCGCGGACAGGTTTTGCCGAATGCCCCGCCGTCTTGGTGAAGCAGCTTCCCGGAGCCGTTGTCCTTACTGATCTTGTGCTTGAGCCTGATAAGGCTGCCTGAAAGCGCTTCCGTTTGGTTCACCTTCCGGTTTCATGAATGCCGAGGGACCCACCTGCGGCTTGTACCAAAGCGACCGCCAATAAGCTTGATCCAACGCGTAACAATCGATTTTTTCTCTGCGCGGATCAAAGTCAGGAGGCAAGACCCCGAAGCGCTTAAGCTCGCGCAGGTAGTGCGCGTTAGGCACAAAGCCGGGCATGAAAAAGCGCTTGCGGCGCTCAAGTCCCTCCTTTGTTCTTTTGATTACACTTAGGATCGCTCTGTAACCGGGATCTTCGGTATCGGCGAAAACAGGTTCAGAAGGAGCTTTCAGCCGTTTCCCGATCGGACGGCATGTGCCCCAGCCGCCTGCTTCTTCGGCCAGTGGTCCCAGTAGGATCGGCGAGTTCTCAGGGGTTGTAAAATTGAATAGAATTTCAAGCCCTCTTCTTGCAGCGGGATCATTCGGCCGCACAACGCGTTGCCACTGAGGGCCGTGCTGCGGCTCCTCGGGAAGGGGGATAAGGCCCGGTGCGGGCGGTGCGCCGGGAATAGCGTGGCAAGAGGTACACCTGCGCCTGAGAACCGCCAATATCG
>CAZGYL010000741.1:0-2740 GCA_964529985.1 uncultured Planctomycetia bacterium
CCGGCAACACATGCCGGTCACCCATGGCTCAGGTCATTGCTGAGGGCCTTTTCCGCCGGGCGTTGGGTGTCACCAGGAAGGAGCTCCGAGCGCTCGGATTTCGCTTCCTCTCAGCAGGCACTTTTGCGGCGCAAGGACTGCCTGCGAGCGCCAACGCGCGCAAAGTGGTTGCGGAGCTGGGCTTTGAGCTGAAGGATCACCGCAGCCGGCCGCTTACACCGGAGCTGATCCGAGGGGCCGATTACGTCTTGTGTATGGAGGAAAGTCACCTGCGCCGGGTGCTTGAGCTTGCGCCGGAGGCTGCAGGAAAAGCTAAACTTCTTGCAGGTTATGACGTGCCGGATCCGATCGGCGGTGACGAAGGGGTTTACAGGACGGTACGGGACACCATTAAGGAAGCTGTTGAAAAACTGCTTCCGTAAGACCCGGCCCCGGGCGGATCAGCGTGCGGAGGCTAAGTAAGGCTCTCCTACGGGCGAGGCCTTGACGTACTTTGCCACAAGGGTCCTCAGGTAGTCCACCCAGCCGCCTGCAAGGCGCCGGTATTGTAGCTGAAAAGCGAGATAGCGGCGCGTCTGCTTTTCCACTTCAGGGGTGAATTCACTCGGATCGGGCTGTTCGGCGATCTTCTCTATAGCGCATACAAAGAACCTTTTTCCGACCTGGTCCTCAAGAGGATTCGGAACAACTCGTTCATTGAGAGGCAGAGTGTCGAAGAAGTTGCGGAAGATCTCCCCCTTGATCTGAGGGGGAAGCTCGGCGTCTCCTTTAAGTTTGAGTTTCTCCCAATCGGTACGCCCGATCGGCTCTGTAACCGTGACAGGGAAGGATCCGGCCACCTCTGTGAGCTTGCGGCCTTCCCTGACCTTTACGATCAGCTTCTCTGCCTCCTGTCTCGCCCTCTCACGGACCTTATCGCGCGACAGCTCCTTGCGGGCGATTTCTTTGCAGCGCTCCGGATCTTCCTCCCAGGTGAGGCTTTCCATGGGGTGCACGGTTACGGAGGTGATAATAAGAAAATGCGTTTCTCCCTTTTCGTCCTTCACCTGAAGATATGAGGGCGGCAGGGTGGGCTCCTTTTTCTCTGAGATTTCACGGAACCACTTTCCGATCAACGACTTTACGTAGAGGTACCCGAGTTTTTTCTCAGCGTCGTCTGCAGTGAAAGGCGGTGTCTTGCCGTACTTTACGAAGTCGTTTTCTTTTGCGATTTCCTCGGGAGTGGCGGCCGGTTTGCCCTCTGCCGCCGCTTCTTTCGCCTTCTTGATCTTGTTTACCAGATTGGTGGCGAACGAGGCGGCTTTCGCCAAAGCTCTCTCCCTGCGCAGATCGGTTTCGATTCTGCTTCGGACTTTCTGGAGCGGGAGGTAGCGGGTCGCTTTGAGCTGCTCGAACTCCTTCTGCTCTTCAGGGGTCAAGGGATAGACAGCCGCCGGAGGAAGGGCGGCCGGGTTGGCGAGGTATTTTGACTCCCTGTCCTGCCGGTACCGCATGCTGATATCGGCCTCGGTAATGGTTATGTCCTTTTCGAAATGGGAGCGGGGAAAGACCATATACTCGAAGCTGATCCGCTCAGGCAGCACGAATTTCTCTGTGTGTTCTTTGTAATAGCGCTGGAGCTCTTCGTCGGTGAAATCGGCCTTGACCTCTTTCTCGAACCGGCTGAACGGGATCTCGGCTATTGCGAGGACCAGCTTGCGACGCTGCCGCACGAAGTTCTCATAGATATCCTTCCTGCTTATGGGGTCGCTGCGGAGGAAAAGCTCCTGCAGGGCTTGAACGCGCAAGAGGAGTTCAAGAGCGCTTTCGAAGTTCCGTATTGAAAGCCCCTTCTCGCTGATCCAGCTCCAGTAGGCCGAAGGCGACCAGGTAATCGTCTTGCGTATTTCCTCCAGGTGGTCCTTCACGTACTGCTGGTACTCCTTCGAGCTCATGTATTTCGTCTGCTCGCGGATCTTCTGCCACGCCATGTCTTCTTCGAAACACTTCCGGGCGACTTCGGTGACTTTGCTCGGCGGAACGACTATCCCCAATCTTCGTGCTTCGGCGTCGGCTGCAAGAAGGCGGGCCATGATTCTGAAGACCGATTCTTCGCGGTCCTGCGAGCGGCTCGGATTTGAGGCCAAGCGCACGTAATCCGGAGCCGCCGGTATGCTGCTTATGAGCCTCAGTCGCGAATTAAGCTGGCGGATTTCGCGCACCGAGTACTTGATCCCGTCCACGGTCATGAATGTCTTGCGCTCTGGATCCGCCAGCACGCGGGCCATGATATAGGTAGCGCCGAACGAGAAGCACACGAATATAAGGAGCAGGATCCAGAATATCTGCTCATTACGCCGGAACCAGCGGGCGAAACGCTGGCCGAGCGATTCCTCCTCCCTGGGTCTTCTGGCCATGAAAAACCTCCTTGCGAAGCGCGAAATAAACCGCACTGCGGGGGCTTCACCCCGTGTCCCGCCGGCGGCTCGGAATCCTGTATCTTACGCCCGACCCGCCCCCGGTCAAGTCTTAAGGAATGCGCGAGCAAAGAGGATACCGCAAGCAGTCCCCAAACAGTTGGTATGAAGCTTCATGCAGGGATGTCCGCCGATCTCAACCCACCGCCGGCCCGAGGCTTGTCGTTTTGGTCCCGGGTTTCGGCCGCGGGCTCCCGAAAGTCCGCCCACAGGGTGCCTGAGGACGGCCGGGCCGAACGATCGGGCGGGTGCAACTACCCTGTCTGCTCGCCCATCATTTGGAT
>CAZGYL010000742.1:0-2739 GCA_964529985.1 uncultured Planctomycetia bacterium
CTTCAGGGGATCTTCCATGCCTTCCCATGGAACGACCTGCTCGGCACCCAGTGCGGTCTTTGTAATCTCGGGCCTCGGAGGCCGGCCTGTATAACCGCAGAGGAATATCTTGGTGATCCCCGCTCCGTCGGCCGAGCGGAAGATCGAGCCGACGTTCCAAAGGCTGCGGATATTCTCGCAGATCAAGTAGACCGGAAGGCGCGGCAGGCGGCGATTTTCGGCCTGTCGCTTCTTAAGCTCCTGGGGGGTCAGCTTCCTCATTCTCGTTTTCCGGGTAGAAAGAGCCGCAGACCGGAAGATTTGGAGCGATTTTACGTGGCGAAGGGCGTCTGCGGAACGGGAAAATGTATGACCGCTGGAGGAGGCGGGGCCGGAAACTTGTGGATAACCTGTGGAAAATTGTGCCCCAGGCTGCTGTCAATATGGCAGGCAAGCTGAGGCTGAGAGCCTAACTACTTGTAAATTATGAGCTTACGCATGAAGGCCGCTGCCGGTGGTATAGGGCTTGGCCCGAAGTAGTCATTGTGGAAAAGCTTTGGAAAATTTTCCGCGGCGATTGTTGACAGGGTCCGTGTGCTTTGATATAGTGTGGGTGGATTTTCCGGAAGGTGTGCCTGTCCGGAAGAATCCGCCGTAACAAGTTTGGACTTTTCTTCATTTTTCTCTTCACTTCTTTTCTAAGGGCGTCTTAGCTCCTCTGAGACGTCCTTTTTTTCTTGGAGTGAAGCGGCAGGGGGTGGGGAATCCGGGCGGGCTGCTGAGACGAACGGAGAGCCGGGGAGAGGTGCCGCTGCTGCGGAGGCTTTCGGGCGCCTGGCCCCTGTAATGCTACCGGCGGGACATCGCTTCTCGCGTCTCCCTTCAGTCCTCTAAATGGGCCTTAAAAACGCGCCAGCCCGCAGGCAGCCTATATGCAAGATCCACCACGAGAGCCCGCGGATTTCCGTTCACGGTAATTTGAATGCGGAGGTTTTTAACCAGCGGAACTTCTATTCGATATGGCGACCGTTTCCCGGGCGTAGTCGTCGTTATATCAAAGTCAGATCCTTTTTCGATTCCAACATACTTGAGCTTTGCGTTGTGCAGGTCCTCCTCCAAGTGCTGCAGCCAAGCAAGACGTCCCATGCGGACAATCGAGGCCATTGCCGGCGTCCATAGCTCAACCAGATCGTCAGCCGTAAAGCAGAAGGCCTCGCCCGCCCCGTCATTGAGCGCCGCAACCAGGTCGGCTGCGAACCCTTCCAGCTCTTTGTCCGTAATCGTGAGCTCCTCGATCTCAGGCGTTTTCTTCTGGAGGGGTTTCTTTTGTTGCGGCGGTTTCTTCTCTTGGAGCGGCTTCCCTTGAGACTGAGCTTGCGGCTGTGAAGGCTGTGAAGCCGGTGCGGGCTCGGGGCTCACCTGAGGCTTCTCCGCTTCCGGCTTCATCGCGCCGGTGAGATTCTGCTGCACTTCAGAGGGAGCCTGCTGCGGTTGCTCTTCGGCCTGCACTTTCGTCCGGGGTTGCTCCTCGGGCACCGGCCCGGCACTCCTGCAGCCACCGAAAATCAGGCAGACACCCCAGAGCCAAACCAGTGAAAACAAAGCTTTACCTCTGCTCATGGGTCCTCCCGAGTACAATTTCCTCCGCTTTCCGGGCCTACGTGGTGCGTGCGACTCCCCATAATAGCTTGGACCCACAAGGCATTCCAGGCTGGTTTTCTTGAAAAAATCAGTGGGCGCTTCCCTCAACGGGAGTTTTGATGGCCTGCACGTCTGGCCCGGGCCAGACGAAGCAAGGAAAGGGCTGTCCGCGCGGCACGGCGTACAGCCGGATCAGGATCTCCCTCAAGCAGATACACCACCTGATCCTCGTACTCGATCAAAGTGTGCCTGCCGATCAGACGAGCACAGGCTGCGCGCACTTTGGGGTCTTCGTCAGTGACAGCTGCGGCCACTGCCTTCTGCAGGGCCCCGGAAGGGCGCTCAGCCAGTGATTCAAGGGCTCGTATGCGGACCTGTGGTTGAGGGTCTCGCTTCAGAAGCCTGAGAAGCACCAAAGCAGCCTCCGGACCGCCGCAGCGTGAAAGTAGTCTCGCTGCAGCAAGTCGGGTGGTTTCGTGCGCAGAGTTTGCAAGAGAAGCCACACCCGTACACAAGTCGGGATTGAGGTAGCGCTGCAGAATGACGACGATTCTATCGGTGATTCCGGGTGGAGGGGCTTCGTTTAATAACCCGAGTAAAGCAGGTGGGATCCGGTCATCTTGGAGTTTCGCAAGCACAGCGAGGAGCCCTTGCTGGAAAGGAGTATCTTCCGGCGCAAGCCGCTCCAGCACCTCAGGTACCACTCTCTCCCCGGCTGCAGCAAGAGCGCGCACCGCCTTTCTATTGACGTGCCCCGCCTGCGTGACCAGATTCCTGAAGACCGGCTCCAAATTCGTGCCTGATCGGCTGCTGTACGCGGCTGGTTCGCTCAGCCTGGGCTGCGGCGGTTCTGAAGCCGCCTCAGCAACTGCAGGCGGCGTCCCTATTTCGTAGATCGCAAGAAGGATAACAAGAGAGAGCAGAGCGGAAAGGAATACACTGGCTGCTACGATCTCCTGCTTTACCCCGAGCAGGCTTGATAGAGTCTGGAAAAGTTTCACAGTCAAGCGGCGCAATGCTGTGCCCTCGTTGTCGGTGGATAACTTTCGGTTTTCCCTCCCCCTCTATATGACCGTGCGTAATTCGTAGACACCCCTTGGACGCTGGGTGCCCGCATTA
>CAZGYL010000743.1:0-2739 GCA_964529985.1 uncultured Planctomycetia bacterium
TCAGACGACTCTCCTGGTGGGCGAAAACCCGGCTCAAATCATTGAGGCCGAGCCTGAAACCCTTCGGGCCACCACTCCCCCGGGAAGCGCGCCTGGGCCTGTTTCGGTAACCGTGACAAACACCTACGGAACTGTGACCCTGCCCGGCGGTTTCACCTATCTGGGGGAGACCCACGCCCCGAGCCTGAGCTCCGTCGAACCGACGCAGGGCTCAGCCGACGGGGGAACTATCATAACAGTGCGTGGATCAGGATTTTCCGTTTCCGGCCTTAAGGCAGCCCTTTGCGGCAAAGAGCTCTCTGAGGTCATTGTTCTTGACGACAACACCTTCCAGGCGGTGGTTCCGCCGGGTACGGAAGGGGAGGTGTGTGATTTAACCGTCGAAACTCAGGCGGGCTCGGCGTCTTTGGCTGAGGCATTCCGCTATCTCTGTCCGTGTCCTACGGTGAGAATAGCTTTTGCACCTGAAGCGGTTACAGACGCCCCCACTTTGCTTATCGAAGGAACGGCCGAAGACCCCGACGGCGTTAAAGCCGTTACGATCAACGGCACGCCTGCTCAAACAAACGACGATTTCTTGCATTTTTCTCTTCAAGTCGAGCTTCTCCCCGGCGACAACTTTTTCACCGTAGGCGTGGAGGACCAAACAGGGTGCGGTAACGAGGAGGCTTTGGTGCTCCACATCACCCGGCTTCCCGCACCGCTTGTCGATTCCCCGCTTGCCCTTGCGGTTTCCGAAACAGGTTCGCTGGTTCTGAGTGATTTCGCTTCGGGGGCTCTTCTTTCCTATGACCCGCAGGCGGACTCTCTCGACGTGATAAAGAAACCGCTTCCTCTTTTCGACGTGGACTTCAACGGAGAAGACCGCTTGGACCTTTGCTACCGCTCGCAGCTCTGGGAGATGGCCGCGGGCGGCGGGCCTCTCACTGTTCTGGGGCAGGCGCCTTTTGCGCTCTTCCGGTCTCTCGTACGAGAGAACGAGAACAGCGTAGTGGCTCTTTCTGAAATCCCGCCCGCTCTGTACCGCTTTCTTCGGGAAGCGCCGGGGCTTGAAAAAACCGCAGAGATTCTGAGCGACGCCACTCATGGAAGCGGGCCGAAGCTCGTGCGCCCGACCGGTCTTGCCAGGCTCGAAGACGGAACGCTTCTTGTCTGCGATCCGGGTGCCGCCGCTCTCTTTGCGGTGAATCCCGCAACGGGCGACCGCACGATACTCAGCGGTGCGAGTGCGGGAAACGGCGATCTTTGGGTCCGCCCCACTCAGGTGGTTCCCGTAGGTGAATCCAAAGCGGTGGTTCTTGACAGCGGTTCTCAGAACGCGCTCTTTGAGGTTGATCTTCAGACAGGGGACCGCTCGGTGCTCTCAGGTCCGGGTGTAGGGAGTGGACCGCTTCCTGCGGTTTACCAGGGAAAAGGTCTCTTCCCTCCTTCAGATCTTCAGTTCGACGCTGCGACAGGCCGCCTCCTACTTGCGGATCCTGTTACTCCTTCTCTTTGGCTTGTGGACGTACAAAGCGGCGACCGGGAGCAGCTTCTTCGCGCAAGCGCGGGAAGCGGTCCCAAGATCCTGCGGCCCGTTGCGATCGCCGGAAACTCCAACGCGCTTTACGTAATAACCCGCCTGCCGGCGGAACTTTTCAGGGTGGACAAGAGAACGGCCAACCGAAGTCTTGTTGCAGGATCGACACGCGGCACAGGCCCGCTCCCGCAGCAGACCGCAGGATTCACCGTTGCAGGCCAGACAGCTTACGTAAGCGATGCCCAGGCAGGGTTGATCATTGCCTTCGATTTAGCCTCAGGGGACAGAGCGATCGTCGCAGGAGCGGATACAGGCTCGGGCGTTATTATTTCAGAGCCGGGTCCGCTTGCAGTGCAAGGCACAACGCTTTATGTCTTCGATACGGCTCTCCAAGCACTTCTTGCGATAAACACCGAAACCCTTGAGCGGACGATCGTAAGCGGTGCCGGGCGCGGTGAAGGAACCGAGTTTCCTCCGGACATCGTCGGTGCGGCCGTAACCGATACGGAAATCGTGCTTGTGGACAGGAACGGCACCGTGGTCGGGGTGGATCGCACAAGCGGAGACCGGCGCCAGGTAGCGCAGCTTGATGCGCTGGGCGGCGGCCCCACCGGAATCGCGGCCTACAGCGATGGGCTCGCAGTGGTTACGCTGGGCGCTGTTTTCCGGCTCTCCGCACAAGACGGCGGTCTCCAGCTGCTGACAGGACCAGGGAAGGGGCAAGGACCTGAGTTGGTGTCCGCACAGGGTATTGTTGCGGATTCTCAGGGGCGCCTATACGTTATGGACGGCCACCGCCGCGCAGTCATACAGATACAGCCGACAACGGGAGATCGGGTCATTTTCTCCCGCTGAAACGCCGTATTCCCGCGGCATGCTGCGTGCGGGAGGCATGAAGGGGTTGGCGAGGAAGCTGGGGTCCTGCATGAAAGACGCTCCCCTTGCGGGGAGCGTCGCTTTTTAACTCCCCCGACCCGTTGCACTCCACAAGAAGCAGGCTACACTTCGGCTTGATGGCACTCCAAAAAGACCGCGCAACCCAAGAAAGCTCGCCGTGCTATGAAGATTCTCTTGTCATGGATTTCGGTCCCGGTTCGCTTGTTGTAAGAGCTCAAGGGGGGCATATCGTCGAGCTCAGGTTCACCCGAGGCGGCGCCCGCCGCACAACGCCCAAGAGCCGGATTCTCAAAGAGGCCTACGTGCAACTTTCCCAGTATCTT
>CAZGYL010000744.1:0-2729 GCA_964529985.1 uncultured Planctomycetia bacterium
TTAGGAGTCGGACTGGTCATGCCGTTCCTCGGCCCTTGAGTTTTTGCGCCGCAAGTTCGAGCGCTTTTGGTGCTCTCAGCTCAGCGAGCTTCTCAGGTGATTCCTGAAACCTTTCAAGAGCATTGAAAAAGCTGTCCAGCACGTCCCCTTTTCCCGTGGGAACAAGAAAAATGTGGGTATGGGGGATTCGCCTGCCGCGGGCGTACATGCAGACGAACTCAGGCTTGAATACGGCCATCAACCGGTTTGCAACCTCCCGCGCCATGCAAAAGAGACTCTGCGTTTCAGCTTCCGAAAGCTCATGCCACCACGGAACATGGCGCTTCGGGATCACCAGGCAATGCCCCTCGGTAAAGGGGTTTATATCTAAAATGCAAAGGGACAGATCATCCTCGCTGATAATGTGCGCAGGAGCCTTCCCGGCTCCTATGTCGCAAAAGACGCAGGTTTCTTGGTTGCTCATTTCCGGCTCCTTATCGGGTTTCAGCTCTTCTTCTCAGGCTTCGCCTCCAAAGTAAAGCCCTTCAATTTGAAACAGAAGGCATAGCGGCATGGGCGTTTCCCAGGGCTCAAAGTGGGCAACCGAACGGTAAGCTCACCCGTATCGGTCACAGTGTAGGCAAGCGGCCCGTAGCCCACCAGACTTACCTCGGCCTCAAGCGGAGCCCGAACGACGCGCAGGCGCTTGGGGCGCAACACTCGGCCGGGCCAACCCAACGAGATGGCGTAGAGAACCTTGCCATCCTTTGTTTGGGTGTACCGGATGTCTTCAGGCTTATAGCGCCCGCGCCACCTTATAAACGCTCCTCCGCGCTCAAGGCGTGTGGGCCCCTCACCGAAAACCTTCCAAGGACACGTCCCGTAGATCGCCTCCCCGCAGGTGCGCAGCCAGGCGCCTATTTCCAAGAGCACCTTCCGCTGATTTTCAGGGATTGTGCCGTCCGCCTTCGGGGATATATTCAGGAGCAAGACTCCGTTTTTGCTTACGATATCGATCAAAGAGTGAAGCACTTCTTCGGTACTTTTTATCTTCAGACCACGGGTATAGCACCAGCTGCCGCGGCTTATCGTGTCGTCGGTAAGCCAGACGAACTCCGTAAGCCGGTTGGCCCGCCCCTTCTCGAAGTCCTCAACCCCCACCTCTCGAGGCAAATCCTTTTGCTTGTAGGTAACCACAACCGGTCGTCCCCATGAAGCGGCACGGTTGAAGTAGTGCGCAAGAAAGCGCAGCTTATACGCATCCGGGATTTCATCCAACCATGAGTCAAACCAAACAATGTCGGGCCGGTAGGAATCGACAACCTCCATCAGCTTTCCCAGCCACATGTTCAAGAATCTTTCCCGGGGCATATACCCGTACATGACGGCCCTTTCTGGATCCTCAAGTAACTCCGGAAAATATTTTTTCACAAACTGGTAATGCCCGGTCCATTTGCCGTTTTTCAGCCAAAGGCAGTTCCTCGCATGGTGAAACGTGGTTATGAACCGCATACCGCGCTTTCGAATCGCGCGTTCCAGCTCGCCTGTGGTATCACGTTTCGGCCCGCGGTCTTTGACGTTCCAGGGGGTCTGTTTGCTTGCCCACATGCTGAATCCATCGTGATGTTCGGCGACCGGGCCTGCAAAACGCGCTCCAGCTTTCTTGAAAAGCTCGGCCCAAGCCTCCGGATCGAACTTTTCGGCTTTGAAAAGCGGGACGAAATCAGGATATCCGAATTTGCGGGGATCCCCGTACTTCTTGATGTGGTAGCGGTATTCAGGCCGCTTAGGATTGTACATGTGGCGCGGGTACCATTCATTCCCGAAAGCAGGTACGCAGTAGACGCCCCAGTGGAAGTAGATCCCGAACTTGGCGTCCCTGAACCACTGCGGTGCGCTCTCATGTCGTCTCACCGAATCCCAGGTCGGTTCAAACGGGCCTTGTGCAGGTGCAGCTGAAAAAGCAGGACACCAGAGCCCGGCGGAGATAAACACCGAGACCAAAGCGCGCATTTATACAATCTCCTTTCTGTGTAATCTCCTTTCTGCGATCCACCCTCAGGGAGTGGAGCTTAAGGGGCTTGCGCCCGAAAGGCGTGTCTGGAGCTTGACGGGCCATCTCATGGGCGAAGCCCGTAAACTTTCCGGTCGTCTCACCGACGTCGCAGATCAGAGCCTTGAAATCATCCTTGCTTGGAGAACCGCTGGCGCAACAGCCGGCATATTATATCCACCGGCCCGCACCCCGCGACACACCCGGTTCGGCCGTTTCAATCGGATACTGTGACGGTTACCTCTTTTACGGCCCGTTTGCTCAGGGGCGGCGGCCATGGACGAGGGAAATCCACCGTGCGGGTCAGAGAGCGCCCGTCCGGCAGGGTGACGAGGATGTTATACTTTCCGAAAAATGCACGCATTTCGGCACGGCCTTCTCTATCTGTCGTCGCGCGCGCCTCAGTCCACCACTTACCTCGGATCAAGGCGCGTAGCTTCTCATAAACGGGCTTCGGAGAACAATCTTTCCTTAGAAATCCGGCAGGGGCGCCTTGCCAAGCCCTTGCGTCCGAAAAGTCCCACCACGTAACGGCGGTAACTGCGGGATGACTGAACAAAACCGTATAAAACCGCACCGCCTCTTCAGCCTGTTTCTTTTCCGATTCAGGTTCGGTGGGGCCCCAACGCCTGCGACCGCGAATGCGCCTGCCCGAAACTATGGTGGTCTCGGTAAAGTGAATCGGGACTCCGAAAGC
>CAZGYL010000745.1:0-2727 GCA_964529985.1 uncultured Planctomycetia bacterium
GGTGGCTCCCGCTGTTTTCACCAAACCGACTCTGACCGATGTACGCCCGAGCCTGCGCTCTACCGGGCAGACAAGAGAAACCTCAACTTTGTACGTTCCAGGTCCCCGTAGAGCTACAAAAGGCAAAACGCGCCTGCGCTTTCCTTCGACAAACTCCTTGGTGCCGACAGGCGCAGGCAGATCGTTTACCCTCAACTCCTTGAGCCTTGAGGGCCCGATCCGAAGCGGGACGGCGACCCACCCCTTCCCCGGAACTTCGACACCGAATGAGCCCTCGATCACCGCTATGTCCCCTGTCAAAGTCAACGTGTAATTCCCGCCACCCAGCAGGTATTCGGCCGGCCCCTTTTGCACCTCAGGCTTCGCGGCTCCCTGAGCCATGTCACTCAGGCGCTCAAAAGTCTTCCGCGGAACGTAAACCTTAAGAGATTCCTCGCCGAAATTACGCACGCGGTCGGGATCGAAAGGGATAAGTACGCCTTCAGTGGGGAGCACCGGCACTCTCTGGGCGCCCTTCAAGGTCGTACCTTGAGATATGAAAAGGCAAAGAAGAAGCAAAGCCGTCCCGCGGTAAAACCGAACCGAACGCTTCAACGTTGAAGCAGGTGCGAAGGCCACACGTAAAACACCGATCACGGCTGCAGCCAAGCCTGCCGCAATCAAACCTTCACAAAAAGGAACGAGAAGAAGAGGCGAACTCCAATCGAAAACATAGGGAAGAATCCCTCCGAGGAGAAGCCCCCAAAAGAGAAGCCTGAAGAATTCAACAGGTATGCGCAAAAAGAGGAAAAGCCCCACAAGGAAGGTGATCCCGAAAACCGTTCGCTTTGCAAACTTCCACCAACCGGCCTGCGCGTAGTTGAGGCTGAGAAGAGCGCCTCCTCCGATCTTCTTTGCCTCAAGCACCCGGCCTTCGGCAAAAAAGGGATAGACCGGTGCAGAAGCCGTACCAAGTCTCTCTCCCTCCGGCCGAAGCACCTGCGCGCCTCCTGCACCTTTTCCGCTTCTCCCGGGCTTCCGCCCGAGCGGCTTCAGTCCGAGCGCAGGCGTGCTTGCATGAGCCGGCCCCCGCGGCACCCCCCGAAAGGTCGTAAAAACAGGCAGGCGACCACTTAAAAGCGGCATTATGAAGGACCCGAAAAACGTTCCTTCTTCCTGCAAATAATAGGGCGCCTTCGGCCTTAGATTGCCCCTGCCTGTAAAAAAGAATCTGTAAGACTTCGGCACGTAGAGTGTCCAAGTAATTACTCCGACGGGCATATTGAGTACCTCCGGCGACCGCTGCCGCCAAGTGCCGGAGCGGCCCAGAGGATTTGAATGCCTCGATTCGTAGACCACAGTGCAGGTGCTGTAGGAAAGAGCCGGCAGTGGAATCGAAACCGAGCGAGATCCGCTGCCGCCTTCACCCGGAAGAACCACCGCCCTGAGAGGCTCTCCATTTACCGATACGGCCAAAGGCCGCGAACCCTCGGGAAGCAGGATCTCAAGGCGCTGGGCCCCGCCTACAGCCACCATAAACTCCGCTCTGGTCCGGCAGAAGCCGCCCGGATCGATCAAAGTTGTAAGATCCAGTTTCCTCACGAAGTTCTCCAGCACCGGCGCGC
This sequence comes from uncultured Planctomycetia bacterium, assembly GCA_964529985.1. Lineage (GTDB taxonomy): Bacteria > Planctomycetota > UBA8108 > UBA8890 > UBA8898 > CAZGYL01. The sequence continues at coordinate 1,605 of CAZGYL010000745.1, forward strand.
GCGGGTGGACCACAGTTGTAATGGTGCCGGGGGAACCGCGGGCCTTGAACCTGTAGGCCTGAAGTATTCTCCCTTCAGGCCAAGGCATCCCGAAATCAGGGAGCTCATCAGGATCCATAGGCGTAAGACCGGGCCCGAATTCGCACCTCACCTCAACAGGTCCTGCGCTTTGCAACACCACATAGCGCTCGCCTTCAAAGAAACACGGCTTCTCGGGAGCTTCCACCTCCACCCGTGGAACCGGAAAGGGTTCTTTCTCTTGCAGTGAAAGTTCGTATTCGGTCCGGAAATAACGAGTTCCGCGCCACGGCTTGTGGAACCGGAGGAGACGGGTTCCGGCAGGGATATCTGAAACAATCTCTTTGATGCCTTCACCGATTATCACAGCCGTCTCAGGCGTGCGGGCGGGAAGCTTGAAAAGAATCTCCTCAACAGGGCGGTCAACTATACTCAGGCAAAAATCCACTCTCACGCGCAAAATACGCTCAAGCGCAAGAAGATGCGTAACCGCGCGGTAGACACCCCGGGGCGGCCTCTTCAAAACCCAAAGCGTAAGTTTCGCTTCTTTCTCTCTTGAGGAAAGAAGCGCTGCCGGTTCTCTGCCCCCCGAAGGTACAAGCCTCAACTCCTTTGCTTCCCGGGGCTCCAGACCGCGCCATGACCCGGCCTCTTCCACAACCGTATCCACTCCGGGAGGCACGAAAATTGCAAGATCCCAGCGACCGGCTGAGCTTCCCTCAAAAGCCGGAAGCGAAAAGGAGGCCTTCCGGCGCGCTTTCGCTTCTCCGCTCCTTTCACTGTCGGTGCTTAGGCTCATGAAAATCTCAAGCGGCCGCCCCCTTCTTACAGCCCGCGCTGTAAAAAGCGCCACATGAAGCAGGCCTTCCTCTCGGGTTGTCTCAACACTCAGCCCGTATGCGGCACGGCCTTTCGATGCAAGTTCCTTGATCGAATCAAGTCGCCAAGGTTCAGGTACGGTGAACTCGAATCCATAGCGTCTCCCCTCACGCACGGTGATGCGAACGCTTCCTTCAAGTGCAGCACCGCGCTGGAGCACTGTTGCGGCAAAAACCCCATGGACTTCAAAAGGATTGGATCTGGGAAGCACTTCCACCTCAAGAGA
>CAZGYL010000746.1:0-2726 GCA_964529985.1 uncultured Planctomycetia bacterium
AACATTTTTTTGGCCGCATGAGTGGCAGCGGAAGGTGGCCTTTCTGCTGGGCATGGCCACGAAAAGGCCCTTTTCACCCGCGATTATCCGCAGGTCCCTGACAATGAACTCCCCGTCGAACGTGATACTGCAGAACCCGCAGAGCCGGCCGTCACCGCCCTCCGCCAGCCGTACCCGAACGTTGGTGATTCTCACTTCCGCCCTCCCTGTCAGAAGTTCGCCGCCACGGCGGAAGATTTCCAGCGATCGCAACGGTCACCCGATCGCGATACGCTCCCAACGCTTCCCGTACGGCACTCGGCGTCATGCCTTCAGAAAGAAGCCCGAAGAGGCAGGACCCACTGCCCGTTACCATGACGCGTACGCCGCACCTCTCAACCCTCTCCTTTATCCGTCGCAAGAACGGTTGTTTTTCAAAGGCTGCTTCCTGCAGCCGGTTAAAGAACAACCGGCCCGACCCAAGAAGCGATTCAACCGCTTCAAGGCTCATGCTACCCAGAGTGCGCGGCGAAGTCAACGGAAAGTTCAGGGAACGGTAGACCTCGGCCGTGCTCACGGAAACCTCCGGTAAGAGAAGCAGATAACGCCTCGGTGAAGGCGCACCCAAGAGCTTCACCTCGTCTCCTCGGCCGCGGCAGCGGGCGATCCCTCCCCAAAGGAAAAAAGGCACGTCCGAGCCGAGCCGCCGGGCAAGTTCCAGCAGAGCGCGATCGGAAAGTTTCTTCCCTGTAAAAGCCGCCAAAGCCAGGAGTGTCCCTGCGGCGTTTGCGCTTCCGCCTCCGAGTCCGCTTCCCGGAGGGACGCGTTTATGAATGAAGATTCGTACGGCCGGTTCCTCCGCGATGTGCCGGAAGAAAAGGCGTGCGGCTTGAAAAACCAGATTCTCCGGGCCCGAGGGCAGCAGAGGATGATCGGTTTCAACGCGTATTCCTTTCGGGCCGGGGCCGACGGTCAAGGTATCGCAGAGGTCCACGGCCTCAACCACCGTGTCGATTTCGTGGTAGCCGTCGGGTCTTTTCCCCGAAACCTCCAGAAATAGATTAACTTTGGAAGGCGTCAAGATCTCCAGGGTTTCCCCGCGACGCCGGGGCTGCATGACTTCACTGGAGGAGCACATTGTCAATGAGCCGCGCAGGTCCGACAAATGCTGCAACGGCGAACACAGCCGGGCTCTTTATCGTCTCGCCATCTGAAAGCACCCGGAGAGTTTCTGCATCGACGATGTCTGCGTACTGGAGTTTCGCGCGCGGTTCCGCTTTGATGATCGCGCAACAGGCCCGGCGCAGTTCGCCGACCCGCCGCTCACCGGCGCGAAAGAGTGTAAGGGCTTCTGAAAGGCCCCGCCAGAGGCAGAGCGCGGCCTTCCGGTCCTCCGCACTCAAATACGCGTTGCGGGAGCTGAGCGCAAGGCCGTCCGAATCCCGCACCGTATCAACGATGCGGATCTCGCAAGGAATGTCCAAATCGCGGACCATCCGCCGGATCACAACCGCCTGCTGGTAATCTTTGCGGCCGAAGTATGCGATATGGGGCATGGTGCGGAGGAGCAGCTTTGTTACCACCGTACAAACTCCATCGAAGTGCCCGGGTCGAAAAGGGCCGCACAGGACTTTCGTCAGCTCTCCCACAGAGACTTTCGTTTGAAAATCCGGCGGATAGAGGTCTTCAACCCGGCCGTGGTAAAGCAGATCCACTCCCTCTTTTTCGCAAAGCCTGCGGTCCCGGTCGAACGGGCGCGGGTAACGCTCGAAGTCCTCGCCGGGCCCGAACTGAAGCGGGTTTACAAATATGCTTACGATCACCCGCTCGCATTCGGCCTTGGCGCGCCTGACCAGAGCCAGGTGACCTTCGTGAAGGGCCCCCATGGTAGGGACGAATCCTATAAGGCGTCCTGCGACTCTCCAGGCCTCAACCCACCGGCGGAGTGTTTCGGCATCACGAATTAGCAACATCCTGTTGTGCCTTCTTTTTCGGAATGTTCTGGAACGCAAAGCGCAGAGGTGCTGAGAGGAGATACGCAACAAACAGTATAGGAAGAAACACCTCAGGGAAAATCGCAAGAACGATAAGCCCGAAGATCACATAAACCAGCGAGTCAAAGCCCCGGCGATTGACCAAGTAGCCCCCTACATGCACGTAACGCAGGCGGTTGCTGACCATGAGGTAACCCAAAAAGCCTGCCATGAAGGGAAGGAAGGCGGGGATCCAAGAGGCGAGTGCTTGAAGTTGGGTTTCCCAGGGCTGAAGAAGCGCAAGTTCGCGCTGCTTGAATTCCATCAAGTAGAAATACAAAATCACGAAGGAGGATATCATGCCTGCGGCGCCGGGGCTGGGCAGCCCCTTAAAACACATGTGATCCGCTTCCTGATCACTGGTTTCCGCTGTGAAGCGCGCAAGACGCAGCACAGCTCCCAGAAAATACGCGATCGAGAGGCACCAGAGCATCCACCTCCACATGCTCCACTGAGGCAGTGTCGTGTGCATGCGGAATACAAGCACCGCCGGTGCTACCCCGAAGGTGACCACATCAGCAAGTGAATCCAGCGCGGCTCCGAGATCGGTGGAACTTCTTGTCGTGCGGGCCACTCTGCCGTCCAGCACATCGAAGAACATCCCGAAGATAATCAGCCACGCGGCTTTCTTGAACTCCAGGTGAAGCGTATCGGCTCCGGGCGTACCTCCTCCCGCGAACACAATCGCGATAAAGCCGCACACCGCGTTGCCCA
>CAZGYL010000747.1:0-2722 GCA_964529985.1 uncultured Planctomycetia bacterium
GGCTCCGCGCGTGGTGACCTCGGCAAGCAGCACCTGCCCTGTGAGCTCAAGTACGTTCAGCAGCTCAAAGTTGAACGGGCCGGGTGACGTCGTAAGGCGGACGGTTTTAACCTCATCTTTGAGGGATTCGATCGCACGAAGGGCTTCGGCAAGCGCCTCTTCGTTGCGGAAAACCCCGACCTTTTCGACCATGAGAGCCCGAAGGGCGTTTCGGATCTCATGCGGACGGGCACCGTCCGTTCGTTCGGCGAACCGGCCGGCTTCGGCCTCCTGCTCCTTAAGACCGCGCTGAACGAGCGAGAGGTCCGGATCATATTGCTTGCCGGGAAGCTCACCCGCCAGAGCTTCGGCTACGATCTTTCCGTAAACCACCGCTTCCAGAAGCGAATTACCGCCGAGTCGATTCGCCCCGTGCACGCTCACACAGGCGCATTCGCCGGCTGCGTAGAGATTGGGGAAGACCGTTCGTCCGTTTTCGTCTGTGTCGATTCCCCCCATGGAGTAATGTTGCCCCGGTTGGACCGGAATGGGCTCGTCGATCGGATCCAGATTCGCGAAGTCCAGGCAGATTTCCCTTATTCCGGGAAGCCTTTCAAGGATCTTTTTCCGACCGAGGTGCCGCAGATCCAGGTGAACGTAACCCCCTTCAAAACCACGTCCTTCATTGATTTCCGTTTGGATCGCCCGGGCTACTATGTCGCGGGGTGCAAGCTCCATGGATTCAGGCGCGTAGCGCTCCATGAACCTTTCGCCCGCGCGGTTCCGCAGGTACCCTCCTTCGCCGCGCGCTCCTTCAGTGACCAGAATGTTGGTCCCGAAAAGCGTAGTGGGGTGGAACTGCACGAATTCCATGTCTTTCAGCGGAACCCCGGCAAGAAAAGCAACAGCGATTCCGCTGCCGGTATTTATCAATGCGTTTGTAGAATTGCGGTAAATCCGGCCGTAACCGCCGGTTGCGAAGATACAGAAGCGGGAAGCAATAGCTTCGAAGGATCCGCTTTTCAGATCATAAAGAACAAGACCGTGATAGCGGCCGCCGTCGGCGACCAGTTTGGTCACCAGGCACTCCTCGTAGACCGTCACTCCGCGCTTGACGCACTGTTCGTACAGGGTGTGCAGCAGCACATGCCCGGTACGATCGGCGGCAAAGCACGTGCGGGGAAAGGCTCCTCCGCCGAAGGGCCGTTGAGCGATCGATCCGTCGGCGAAACGGCTGAAAGGCGCACCCCACCTGTTGAGCTCTTCGATGATCTGCGGCGCAAGCTCGCACATTCGCACCACAGCGGTCTGATCGGCGAGGTAGTCGCTTCCTTTTATCGTGTCGAAGGCGTGGCGTTCAGGAGAGTCGTCCCGCCCGTCCGGAGCATTCCCCAATGCTGCGTTTATGCCTCCCTGGGCGGCGCCTGAATGCGACCGAACCGGGTGAACCTTGGTGATCACCGCCACGTCGCACAACTCGGCCAATCCGGCCGCAGCGCGCAACCCGGCAAGTCCCGCTCCGACTACAAGTACATCGTGCGTGCGCATTTCCATGCAGCTCTCAGGCCCTGTGAACTAAACCTACTTTATGTACAGCACCAAGAAAACCGCGTAAGCGATCAGGCCGACCGCATTGCAGCACCAGAGAAGCAGCTTCTCGCGCTTCAGGCCGAGATCAAGCAGGATCGTGCGGAACCCGTAAAGCGCATGGAAGATGAAAAGAAAGACCATGAGAGCATTCAGAAACGCATGGCGATGGAGGTCGGCCATGGTTTTCACAAACGGCTCCCCGGAAGTGCTCGCCTGATAGAAGCCTGTAAAGAGTTGAAAACCGATCAGGAAAAAGAGCAGAATCCCGCTTACTCTGTGAAACACCCAAACGAACATGTCCGCACTCCTGCCGTTCGGTAAAGGAAGCACAAGGACACAGCTTCAGGGCCGCTGGAAAAACGGCTGGACCATTGTACAGCGGAGGACGCCGTACCGCAATATGTCTCCAGGTTTAGGGGAGAATATCTCCCTGCGCCTCCTTCAGGCTTGACTGTGAACCTCCGCCCGGGCTATAGAGAAGGGCGCGAGGGCTGCAGGCGCGGTTGATCAGAAAAGGCACAGAAAGGTCGGAGCGGCTTCAATGAGAAAACCTTCTGCGCGGACCGAAGCACTGCTGACGGCTCCCGGTTTTATAGTTCTTTTTCTGGCGGCGACGGCAAGGGCGGGGCAGTTGTGCCTGGTTGCTCCGGCTTCGGCACGAACGCAAGTGGAGGCTTTAGGCGACGAAGCGGGGATATGGGGAAGCCTGCGGGACGGATTTGAGGCCTGGGTGTATCCCTTTAAGGCGTTTTGGGATTTGAAGTTCAGTTTGGCTGAAGAGGGAGCGAAGGGAAAGTGGATCGCCTTCTCTGAGCTTGCGCGGTCACACGTCGTTCGACCTCACGCCTCTTTTCTCTTGGGAAGCAACGACCGGCTCAGCCTTACCGTCGGTTTTTTTGCTGCGCGCGGGGTCTTGGAGTCCAAGCACTTATCCGTCCCAGGTGTTCTTGTACGTTTTGAGGGCAGGAGCGCCCGGCCTCTGCTCTTGAAAGCTTCTTTTCGGCCGTCACTTGCTCCGATGGGTATGACTCAGCCGGCTCAATTGCGTTTTGAGACTGCACCGGGGATCAAGGCCGCGCGTTTTTTCGAACCCGAGAGGAAGTTGGCCCTGCTCGTGACTTCACCGGCGCTTTCCGCTGCGACCTACAGCACC
>CAZGYL010000748.1:0-2719 GCA_964529985.1 uncultured Planctomycetia bacterium
CCCGGAGCTCGTCTGCGTTTCCCGCCCTATTTCCTTTCGGCGTCCCGGGGCGGCGGCGGGTTTGACGCTTACGCGAACGCTGCTCACGCCGTTTCTGATTCATGCCGTATACAACGCTGTGGTTCTTCCGCTCGGGCCCTTTTCTTAACCAGCCGCGCAGCTTGTTGCGCTTCTTGGACTTGAGAAACGCAAAAAGGCGCCTGTTGCGTCCCAGGCTCACTGTGGTATCCTTTATGTTTTGGCTCGGGCCGGGCGGCGGTGCTCCGGCACGACGGTTTTGCCCCAGAGCGGCGGACTCCCGAAGCGGGTCGAACGACTTCTTCGTCGGTTCCTCCCCCCTGTCGGACAACCCGAACGGTACCGGCGGTACCGGCCGAACGGTTCCATGTATTTCTTTCAAAAGGTCTGATCGGAAAGGAGACCTCATGAATCGGTTGTCCCTTCGCCTCGCTTTTCAAGTGTTTTTCGGCCTGTTTTTGGCCGTACCGGCCCCGGCCGGTGAAGCAGAAATCGGTCCGCCTGCTCCGCCCCAAGCGAAGCAAACGTCCTCGAAGAAGCAGAAGATGCCGGCCGACATACCGGGCATTGCAGGGCGCATAAGAGCCATTCAGGCGCGCTACAATCAGCTCGGGCAGGAATTTCAAAAGGCCTCCCCGCAGAAGCAGCTTCAAATCCGCATGGAAGCCCAGAAGCTGCAATCGGAAGCGGACGTGCTTGTTGAGAAGGCCGCAGGCCTGATCGAGGCCGCGTTCCAAAAGGATCCCAAGGATAAAGATGTGGATTTCCTTTTGCCCTACGTGCTCCAGCAGTACCTTGTCAAGCACAAGTTCGGAACGGTTGTGACGCTCGCTCGAAAGGTTAAAGATAAGAACTCATCGATCGCCGGGGTGGGCGAGGTGCTCGGACTCGCACTCTTTGCAGACAACAAGTTCACCGAAGCGTCGAAAATCTTTGAGGAAGAGGCAAAGGCGAAGCGTCTGAGCCGCCGCGGCGAATACTTCCGGAAAACAGCGAAAGAGTATATGAAGCTCTGGGAAAAAGAAACCGCCTTGCGCAAGGAGGAAGAGAAGGCCGACGATCTTCCTCGAGTCAAGCTTGAAACCACGAGAGGAACGATAGTGCTTGAGCTTTTCGAGAACCAGGCTCCCAAGACCGTCGGAAATTTCGTTTCGCTTGTGGAAAAGGGCTTTTACGACGGCACGGCCTTCCACCGGGTCATCCCTCTTTTCATGGCGCAGGGCGGGGATCCGAACTCCAAAGACAACAACCCGTTCAACGATGGTATGGGCGGGCCGGGTTACACCATTCCGTGCGAATGTTACCGCCCGGACCACAGGAACCATTTCGCAGGCAGCTTGAGTATGGCGCATTCCGGCAGGGACACCGGTGGTTCACAATTTTTCATAACACACGTGCCTACGCCGCACTTGAACGGCAAGCACACGGTTTTCGGCCGGGTGATCGAAGGTCTTGATGTCGTAAGGTCCCTCAAGAAGGGCGACAAGATCAAGAAGGCTGTTATGCTCCGGAAGCGGAATCACCCGTACGCCCCGCCGCCGGACGCAAAGAAGAAAAAGCCCGTTCCTTTCCCGCCTAAGAAGAAGTAAGTATGAGGAAGCGGACACGGCCGGCGGTGGAGGCCCGATAAAACCGCAGAGGGTTGCGGGAGGTGCGGGCCGAGTGGCCTCCCGGTTTGCTTGAGGGTACCCTTTCGAAGGGAAGGTTTCTGCAATCCGGGGGAATGTGCAGCTGTTTATGGAAGGCCTCAAGAGGGATTCCGGTTCTGAAGCAAATGCGGTTTCGGCCGCCGCCGGGGAGGATCCCTTTGGGGAGGTCTCGGGTTGTAGTTTCACAAAAGAGATCCTGCGGCCGCTGGTTTCGAGATACCCTCTTTTTGCTCCTTGCGTAGCCTGTTCTCTGTGTACTGTCTTTCTTCCGCTTTTTACAGATTCTTTCCTGTTGCTTGCCGTCACCGGGCTCCTTGCGAACCTGACCGGAATCGCAGCGGCTTCGATCGCCTGCGGGCGCATTTCGGGGCGATCGGCGCCGGATTTATTAAGGCGTTCGTTCCTCCATACAGCCGGTATGCTGATTCTCGGGGCCGTTCTTTTTCTCGCGGCGCTGCCGGGCATGCTGCTTGCCACCGGTCTTGCGAGGGAATATCAGGATCTGCCTGACGCGGCTTTGCTTCTTGTGCTTGTTTTCTTCGGAGGACTCCCGGCGCTTTGGGTGCTGTTCCGTTTTTGGCCTCTTTCGGTTCTTGCCTTTATGAGCGTAGAGAATGAGAGAGCTGGGCCTTTTCGGTTTCTTGAAACCTCCTGGGATATGACAGGGCAGCAGGGGGCGGCACGGCTTGCAACCATACCGCTTGTAAAAATATGGGTCCTTTTCTTCGCCTTCGGGGTTTTTCTACCTCAGATTCTCTTCGGAGTACATGTCGCTTCCGTAGTGTGGCAGTCTGTTTTTGCGGCGGGAGGTATACCGGCTTTGATGCTTTTTACCTTTGACCGCGGGCTTTGTCTCTATCGGAGCTGGCGCGGCCCTCCGCTTGAAGCTGCAATGCCGCCTGAGGTTCTTACCCGGAACGCTTGGCGAAAAGACACGGTGCGGGCGAGAAGAGCGGCGCCGCCGGAGCCGAAGAGGCTCCCACCGAAGGCGTAGTCTTTCCCGTTCCTACAATTCGCCCCGGCAAGCTATAGGGCCCCATAAGTGCCTCATC
>CAZGYL010000749.1:0-2712 GCA_964529985.1 uncultured Planctomycetia bacterium
CTGCCATGGCCAGGTAAAGGTAGGCCGACTGAAGTTCCGCGTTAAGTTGCTCGTTGAGTGCTGCTTCGATTTTCGGGCTCAACATACACACCTCCTTGCTCTTGTGCTTTTCTCGTCGGTCATACGACCTGGACCTTGTTTCCTCCAGACGCAGGCCTCATGGGAGGCTGCGCCTTTGGGGTATTCCACCTTTCATGTTTTCAAACCTTCTGCCTCCCGCCCGTCCCGCCCGGGGCCGGAGCCTTCCTGCTCCGCCCGGCAGGAGGGGCACAGTCCCAGCAACTCCACGTTCACTGCAAGCAGTTTGTAGTCCACAACATTCCTGAATTGCGACTCCAGTTCGGGCAGCGGCCCGAAAGGCACGTCATCAACACGGCCGCAACGCAAGCAGCGCACGTGGTAGTGCCCATCGCAGCGCGCGTCGTAGCGTGCCGGCGGGGCGCCGAAATCAAGCTTCTGTATGAGCCCCTCTTGGGCCATGAGCTCCAGATTCCGGTAGACCGTACCAAGGCTTATCCGCGGCAGGCGTTTACGCACGGTCTGGTAAAGCTCTGCAGCGGTGGGGTGAGACGTGGTTGCCCTCAGGGCCTCCAGGATCACCCGTCTCTGAGGGGTCAGCCGGAACTTGCTTTTCATGTCTACGTTTCAAGAATAATAATCATTACTATTCTTATTCTACCGCCTCTCCGGCGCTTGTCAACCTCTGCCTGCAGGAATTCCAGCGTTTCGTTTTCGGCCGTGTTTCTTCGGGGGGACGGCCTTGCTATAATGGGAGCACTGGTAGCGAAAGGGCGTGCGGTGCAACCCTCCGGCTGGCCCGCGCGTCAGGGTTGTCTTTTGAGACTGAGGCAGTGGTCGAAAGTCACAGGTAGCGCGCCGCGCAACCTGTAAGTTCTTGGCGTGAAAAGGGTTACGCTTCTGCTCCCAGGCTCCCTGCTCCTTCTGCTTGCCTCTTGCGGGCCTTCGGGGCGTGGTGAGCCGCGCGAAGTCAAGGCCCGGGGGAAGCCTGCGGCTGCGACGGAGGTGCCCCGAAGCAAGAAGCCGGAGGAGGCCCGCAGGGAATCCCACCTCAAGGAGGAGGCTGTTTCAGATCGTGCGGAAAGACTGAAAAAAGAATCCCTGAAAACGGCCGAAAAGCTGGCTGAGCTTTTCCCTGGCAAGGCTTTGCCGCTTTTTGTGCTCGGGAAAGTCTACAGCAGGCAGGGCAAGACCCGGAAGGCCGAGCAGTGTTGGGAAAAGGCGCTGTCCCTGGATCCAAACCACCCGGACGCCTATGACGCGATGGCCTGGCTTGCCCTTGAAAGAGGGGAGTACGGAAAGGCGCTTGGACTGTGGAAACGGGCTCTTGCTTTGAATCCCAAATTGCGCGGTGCTCGGAGCGGGAGGGCCCGAGCGTACATGGGACTTGGAAAGGTCAAGGAGGCGGCGCAGGAGCTTGAGAAGGAGCTTGCGCTTTTCCCTGATTCAGCGCTTGACCATTTTCTCCTCGGACAGCAGTACTTCCAGCTAAGGCAGTTCGAAAAGGCCGGAGCGTGCTACAAGCGTGCAATAGCATGCAAACCGGATCTTACAAACGCTTACCACGGGCTTGCTCAAGCGTCACTGAGACTGGGCCGGCGGGAAGAAGCAAGGCGATACCTGAAGATTTTCAAGAAATTCAAAGCCCGTGATATGGAGCGGCTCAAAGACAGGGACCTTGCTTACCGCGACTTTGAGAAAGTAAAGAAGAACGTTGCACTTTCTTTGTCGGAAGCCGGAGCGGTCTATCTGGTTGAGGGCAGAGAGCAAGAAGCGGAATCACTTTTCCGGCGGGCTCTTGAAATCGACGGGAAGAATGTCAGGGCCCGAATGTACCTTGCAGCGCTTGCCGAAAAGAAGGGCCGTAAAGCGGAAGCGGTCAAGCTCTTGCGCGATGGCCTCACCCTTTCGCCCGGAGATCCCGAGCTTGCAGGACGCTTGGCCTCGCTTATCGCGCGGCGGCGGAGTCCCGAGGCGCTTGCGGAAGCTGAGAAGATCCTCGTTGATGCAACTAAACAGCGTCCGCGGGATCCTCTGTGCTACAGGCAGCTTGCGGTATTCTATCTGAGTTTCGGGATAAAGGCGGGGGACGCGTATAAGGCGGCGCGCCGGGCCGTCGAGTTGCACCGGAGCGCTCCGAACTATGATGTGCTTAGTTGGGCGCTGTATGCAAACGGCCGTGCGGAAGAGGCCGTTGAGGTCATAAACCGAGCGATCGAACTGGATCCTGGAAATCCGGTTTACAAGAGGCGGAAGGAGAAGTTGCTTCAGCGGCTGGGGCTGGCTCGATGAGGGGACGTTGGGTTTTTCTTGCTTTTCTTTTCTTTGGGGCACCAGGCGTTGCGCAAGACACCTCCAGGTCTTCCTGCCTCATCAAGCTTACAGACGTAACAAAAGAAACGGGAATCGCCTTCACGCATACAGACGGCTCATCAGACCGGCGTTACATAATGGAAACGGTAACCGCCGGTGTAGCCACATTCGATTACGACAACGACGGGGACATTGACATTTATTTCTTGAACGGCTCTCCTCTCCCCGGCTGCTCCCGGAGCGGTGAGCCCCCCAGGAACGCGCTTTACAGAAACGACGGGAACTGGCGCTTTACCGACGTGACCGACGAGGCGGGCGTAGGCGATACCGGATACGGGCTTGGTGTCGCTGTGGGCGATTACGACAACGACGGAGATTTGG
>CAZGYL010000750.1:0-2706 GCA_964529985.1 uncultured Planctomycetia bacterium
CCTGACCGACTACCGGGTGCGTGTCATAGACGAGGACCGGGGGGCCGCCGCGAAGGTGCGGGTCATTATCACTTCGGCGGACACGGAAGGCTCCTGGGGCACTGTGGGGGCGTCCGAAAATATCATCGAGGCTTCTTGGATCGCGCTTGTAGACAGTGTCATTTACGGGTTGATCCGGCGGGGCGCGCTGAAGCGTTTCCCGGGCAACGGGAGGAAGCCTGAGCAGGCGCCGGCGGACGCCCGCAGCGCGGAGCACTGAGCGGGGCGGAAACGAACCGAAAAGGCGGGAGGAAAATGGCCGAAAAAGCTGAACTGATCTGGCTGGACGGACGATTCGTCCCGTGGGACCAGGCCCGGGTTCATGTGCTTGCCCATGCTTTGCACTACGGGTTCGGCGCCTTCGAAGGGATACGCTCCTATGCGCTTGAGGGAGGCGGATCAGCCGTCTTTCGCCTGGAAGATCACCTCAGGAGACTTTACGACTCCCTTAAGATCATGCACCTGCAGTCTCCTGTGCCGCAGGACCGACTCAAAGAGGTCGTTCTTGAGGTTCTGGCCCGCAACAAGCTCAAAGAGGCGTATATTCGACCGATTATTTTCCTCGGGTACGGCGCCATGGGGCTGTATGCGGCGGACAACCCGGTGCACGTTGCTGTGGCGGCCTTTCCTTGGGGAGCGTACTTGGGTGAAGAGGGATTGAAGAAAGGCATACGCGCCAAGGTCTCCTCCTTCTGCCGGAATTTCCCGAACAGCGCAATGCCCAAAGGGAAAATCTGCGGGCATTATGTCAATAACATTTTGGCTAAATTCGAGGCCGTTCGTCTTGGTTACGACGAGGCCATAATGCTCGATCCAAGCGGTTACTTGGCGGAGGCAAGCGGCGAGAACATCTTCCTTGTACGTGACGGGGTTATAGCCACGCCGCCCGTTGCCGGGATTCTTGAAGGCATAACGCGCGCTTCGGTCTTCCGGTTGGCCAGAGACAGGGGCTATCAAGTCGTTGAGCGCTTGATCGGAAGAGACGAGCTTTACGTGGCTGATGAGATCTTCATAACCGGGACCGCAGCCGAGGTTACACCGGTTCGGGAGGTCGATGACCGGGTTATAGGAGACGGGAAGCCGGGCCCTGTAACAAAGGAGATTCAGAACGTTTATTTCAGGGTGGTGAGGGGTCAGGAGGAACGCTATCGGGAATGGTTGACCCCGGTGCCGCTTTCCTGAGAGCGCCTCTGAAGCGTTGCAACCCTATCCGTGCCGCGTAGAATGGTTCCTCTCCTGTCGTCCCTCCCGGCCCCGGGGTGGGCCGACAGGCGGTGAGGACGGGCGGCGGGACGGAAGACAAAGCTTGTTTGAAGTCGGGGCTCAACGAGGAGAGACAATGCCTGAGCTTAGCGAGCGCTGTGCCCTTGTGACCGGCGGGGCCCGCGGGATCGGTTTTGCAATCGCCGAAGAATTGGCCCGCAGGGGCGCTTCGGTTGCAGTATGTGACATCGACGGGGCGCAGGCTGAGGCATCGGCTGCACGGCTTGCCGAACTGGGGGTGCGTACGCTGGCGGGAAAGGTGGACGTTTCCGACGCCGCGCAGTTCGAGGCTTTTATGGAGAAGGTCATAGAAACCTGGGGCCGGCTTGATATCTTGGTCAATAACGCCGGTATCACCAGAGACGGCCTTATCCTGCGGCTCAAGGACGAGGACTGGGAATCCGTCCTGAGGGTCAACCTCACCGGTACCTTCAACGGCTGCCGGGCGGCGGCCAAATTCATGGCAAGGCAGCGTTTCGGGCGGATAATAAACATTGCAAGCGTTGTGGGACTTATCGGGAACGCCGGGCAGGCTAATTACGCGGCTTCCAAGGCCGGAGTGGTGGGTCTTACCAAAAGTGTCGCGCGGGAGCTCGCCCCGCGCGGAGTGACCGTCAACGCTGTAGCTCCGGGATACATTGAAACGGAAATGACGGCTGCGCTTCCAGAGAGGGTACGTAAAGCGTTCTTGGAGCGGATTCCGCTCGGCAGGCCCGGAACTCCCCAGGATATCGCCGGTGTGGTGGCTTTCCTTGCAAGCGACAGGGCCTCATACGTCACAGGTCAGGTTATCAATGTAGATGGCGGCATGGTCATGTGATCTGGAGGCCCTCTGGGGGCAGGAAAGCGGTTGAGGAGAAAAGATCGGTTTCGGCTCTCCGCACTTCTTTCCCAACTTCGATCAGGGTAAACTGATAAATGTGACGGCTCTTGTAGGGAAAACGACAGGACTGAATCCCTCCGCTCTGGATGCACTCAGGCGCTTGGGGCGCAGGAGAGTGGATCCCAGAGATATTGCGAGCGTGGAGCTGCTTCGCGAACTGGGGGAACTTACGGCCCGAGTCGGCAGGCGACTCGGCGTACTTCTTGATCGGCGCGGAAGGGTCAGACACATCTGCGTGGGGGACGCTCATACGTTGAGCCTTCCTCTTCTGGGCAGGCACGATGAGGAGCATCTGAGACTCAGGGGGCTCAGGCTTATTCATACAAGGTTTGCGGGGCATGTCGGCTCAGGCCCCGGTGAGTTTCTCCGATCGGATCTTGTGGATTTGCTTCGCCTGCGCCTCGATATGAGTGTGGGTATAACGGTCGGTGAGAGCGGGCGGATCGTCAATGTGACGCGGGCCTCGCTCATGCCCAGAAATCACAACGGGGAGCCCTTCCGGATAGAGGAGGTGCGGGATC
>CAZGYL010000751.1:0-2703 GCA_964529985.1 uncultured Planctomycetia bacterium
TCAAGCATTATATTGATTGCGCTCTTGTAGCCCGCCTCCTCCGCCTGCCCTCCCCTCTTCTTGACATGGGAACAGGTCCGGGTTTCCCCGGCATACCGCTTAAGCTCATTCAGCCAAACCTCACGCTTCTTCTGAGCGAACCGCGCAAGAAGCGCGTAGCCTTTCTACGCGAAGCGATCTCAGCGCTCGGCCTTCATGGCGTAAGGATCATTCCCCATAAAATAACGCCGCGTTTTACTGAACCGGTTGCAGGGGTCATCTGCAGGGCCCTAGGATCGATCGATTCCATCCTCGGAGCTGTCAGAGGCTGTCTTATTCAAGGCGGGCTTGTTATTTTCATGAAGGGCCCGCGTGTGGATGAAGAAATCGCGGAACTACCCGAAAACAAGGATTTCGTGCTTCATACCCTCAAGAGGTACCGCTTGGGTAAAACCGAGCACCGCCGTACGCTTGTTGTCTTCAGGCGGGTGAGCCCTATGAGACCTGTAAGCATCATTGAAAGTAAACAAAACAAGCGCTTCAAGCGGTTCCGCAGCCTTCTTACGAGCCGGGGGATCAGGAAAGAAGGCTGCGCGCTCTTTGCGGGAAGAAAAATAGTGCCCGAAGTTATCGCGCGTTTCAGCGATCGCATCGAAAGCTGCCTTGTGCGCGCCTCCTCAGAATGCCCTGAGGATATACCCGGGCATGTGCCTGTTTACGCTTTTCCGGCCGCTCTTTTCTCTGAACTGGATCCGGCCGGAACGGGAGGCCCGATTTTGGTTGTAAAAGTCCCCCGGGAATTCCCGCCCTGGAAACCGCAGGAAACCACCGCCGAAGTTACCTTGCTTCTCGGCCTGCAGGACCCGGCGAACCTCGGAGCTGCGCTTCGGGCGGCTCGTGCCTTCGGCGTCACACACGTTGTACTCCTTAAGGAAGCGGCACACCCTTTTCTGCCCAAAAGCCTCAGGGCGTCCGGGCCTGCTGCGCTCCAAGTGCGCTTCTTCCAAGGGCCGCCAATGGCCGAAATCCCACGGGAGGAATTAACGGTTGTGGCCTTAAGCCCGGAAGGCTGTAAGCTTCCTTCATTCCGGTTCCCGGAGCGCTTCTGCCTGCTTGTGGGAACCGAGGGGCAGGGAATCCCACCCGAGCTTGAGGGGGTGCAACGGGTGGCCATACCCCAGAGCCCGGCTGTAGAGTCCCTGAACGCGGTCACCGCGCTTGCTGTTGCACTTTACGCCTACAGGCTCGGGAGACCTTTACGCCCGGAGACCTCCTGATCAGCCCCGTGCGCCACGGGGTTCTCTTGCCCGTGAGAGCAGGTGCGGGTACATTTTTCACGCGAGCCGCTCTGCGGCCTGGTGATGCCCGCAAGAAAGGAGAAGAGCAGTGACGGACGAGCAAAGAGACCCTTTTGCAGTGGAATCCACCGATACGAGTCGACCGGGCAGGTACCGCCCGCTGGGCTGCTGCCTGGGTTGCGGGCTGGTCCTTGTGATCATAGTTTCCGCGCTCGGCTTTCTGGCCTGGCGCTTTATGGCCTCTGTCACTTCCGACAAACCTCTTGCTTTTGAGCTGCCCCCGGTAAGCGAACAGGCGAGCAAGCACGCTGAGGAGATCCTCAAGCAGCTCCGCACCGAGAAAGAAAAGGAGCTGGTCCTGAATCAGGAAGAGCTTAACGCCGTTATCCAGCGCATGCTCAGTGACCCGGAGCTTAAGCGCGTCGGCCTGAAGGCGCGGATCGATCTGCTGGAAGGAGACAAGTTGCGCCTCAGATTCACGGTGCCGTTCCCGATCAGCTTTTTCGGCATTGACTTGGGGGTGCGGCATTTCAATGTGGATTTCTCAGGGAAAGTCTCGGTGAAAAACGGAAAGGTCGAGCTTTCAGCCGTAGATCGTTTAATCATAGGGCAAAGCGACTGGACCAAAGAAGCGCAGGATCTACAGCTTGAGAAGCTGACTGAGAAAATAGACAAGAAAGGGGCGCGCCGTATAAAAGGGACCTTGGAAGGTATCGAGCTTTTCGAAGTCCGCAACGGCCGGCTTCACCTGAAATTCAAGCCCAAGAAGAACGAACCGCCGCCGAAGTGAGGGCTCGCACCTCGGTTTACCACCTCCGCTGGTAAACCGGGATAAAGGCTTCCCTTACCTTAGCGAAGGCGGAGCGGTATTTCTCGAACTCCTCGCGATAGCACGACGCGCGTATCGAGAAACACCCATCGAAATCCACAATCAGAAACTCCAGGTACTTGCGCGGATTATCCTTCTTTTCGAAAGGATCGCTCTCAAACGGATTCGTGAATCGACTGATCGTGGTACCGACAGAAGCGCTTCCGTCAGGAGCTCCGTCTTCGTAAACGAAACCGAAGGCCCGCCTCCCGTGTATTTTGACCCGCCGGGCGACGACACCCCGGTATCTGTTCCTCAAGTAGCCTTCAAGATACCTGCTTACGAACTTCTTCACGTAGTCCTGCCCGCAGTGAGCACGCTCGTCGTTGTTTGCAAAGTAAATCTCTATCTGCGCCGAGGTGCCCGGGAGGCACTGGCCCACCAGAAACCCCCTCTTGTAGTCCTCGTAGAATTTCCAGCCAGGACCCAGCCGTTCGAATTCGAAGCAGAACTCCCTCGAATAGAAGTAAGTGCCTCGGATCTCCCCGGCCGGATCCGGCCGCAGGGACATAACGTGCTTGATGTACTTCTTCTCAAGCTGCTTGAGACTTCCCGAGT
>CAZGYL010000752.1:0-2696 GCA_964529985.1 uncultured Planctomycetia bacterium
CCCGACCGTCGGAACCAGCGGGCAGCCCAAAAGTCTGCTCAGTTGGGCCAGGTCGAATTCAATTCCCTGAGCTCTTGCCAGATCGCTCATATTAAGAGCGATGACAAGCGGCACTTTGAGCTCCATGAACTGAACGCCGAGGTAGAGATTCCGCTCCAAGTTGGAGGCGTCGGCTACCTGGACGACGACATCGGGACGCTCTTCAACCACAAAACGCCTAGCTATAAGCTCTTCGATCGATCGGGCGCTCAGGCTGTATGTACCGGGTAAGTCCACTATGTGAAGCGTGTAGCCCTCGTATTGGCAGACCCCCTCGATCTTCTCAACCGTAACCCCCGGGTAGTTGGCGACATGCTGGCGCGCGCCTGTAAGTGAATTGAAGATCGTTGTCTTGCCGGAATTGGGGTTTCCGGCAAGTGCAACCGTTATCTTTTTAACCGAAGTTGTGTTCAGCTCGGTCATTCGTTTAAAGGCTGAACTGTCAAATTCTGTGCCGCCAGGGCTGGGATTCTCACCGGGAGTCCTGCAACAAGCAGCGTTACACCTTCTTCAGAGCGTTCGGCGACAAGCGCCGTCAGGCCGGGCAGGACACCTGATTCCCGCAAGCGGGCTGAGAGCGATCTTGTGCGCGGCAGCTTGACTATTCGCACCAAGCCTTCTTTCTTAAGCGAGTTCAGCGGAACAGCCGGGCCGAACCGCCTTTTGGCTTGTTGTTTTGCGCCTCTCTCCACACATGCGGTGCACGATATGGGTTGCCCCCGCTTATCCAAGGGACATAGAACCGGCGACCCCAGTGCGACGCTGCACCGCGGGCAGGCTTGGAGGAAGTCGACAAGCTGTCCGAGTCGCTGCAAGGCCGTATCCGACAGCTCGTGCTCAAGGCCGCATGCGGCCTGCTCGGCCTGCTCGCTTTCCATTCCGAGGATTTGGGTAAGGAAGCGTTTAAGCACTGTGTGACGCCGCACGACATCTGCAGCGACCTGCTCGCCTTCGCGGGTCAAAGTGACAAGATCATAGGGGCTGTAGTTTATGAGCTTGCGTGCGGAGAGGGCGCGCAGCGCGCCCGTGACTGAGCTTCTGGTCACACCGAGCATGTCGGCTATGTCCTTTGAGCGCGCAGCCCCCTTCCGTGCCTGGAGGTGGTGAATCGCCTCCAGGTAATCCTCCATACTGGGTGAGAGTGGAGTTCTTGCGGTCATAGCATTTTTTAGGCTTTCCGAACATTATACGGTCAGCTCAAAGATCGGCAAGTCGGGGCAGGCCGGAACCTTGCCCCGCAAGTGCCGGGCGCCCGCGGAAGCGGATTATGCTAAACTGCTTCTCGGGCGTGTGGGATCGCGCTCAAGGACGGCACTTGGGAGCACCTGATCGCCGCTTGACAGGAGGATCATCCCATGACAAAGGTTTTTCTTGCTACAGCGCTTGTTACAGGAGGCATACTCTGTGCAGCTCAGGGGCCTGCGGCCTTGCCCGGCGCGAAGCCGGTTCCCGAGCTCCAGGCAGTGCCCCTTCCATACGGGCGGGTTTCTTTCCAACTCCGAGGCAAGGAACTTACGCGCTACCATGCGGGAGGCGACCTCAGGCGGCCTTTCCTTTTTCCGGTACTGGGACCTTCCGGCAGATCCCTTACGCGCATGGGGCACCCTCACGACCCTGTAACACACAGCCACCACAACTCTGTGTGGATTTCCCACCACAACGTAGGAGGGGTTGATTTTTGGACCGATAGGGGAGGGAGAATCATATGCGAGCGGATCGAGCGGTTCGAAGACGGGGATCGCGAAGCTGCTCTGACTTCGCTTAATGCTTGGTGTGCGCCTGACGGACGCAGGCTCCTTTGGGATCGCAGGCGCATTGCCGTGCGCACGCTGGGGAACGGAGAGTACTTGATCATTGTGGATCTCCTCTTCTTTCCGCCCGCACAAAGCAGCGTTACCCTGGGCAAGACACCTTTCGGCTGTATCGGGGTGCGGGTGGCCAAAACAATCGGGGTCAGCGACGGGGGAGGGTTGATCCGCAATTCCCGGGGCCAAGTGAACGAGCCTGCGGCGTTTCGAAAAAAGGCCCGGTGGGTTGATTACAGCGGCCCGATTACAAGAAACGCCGTAGAAGGCCTCACACTTATGGACCACCCGATCAACCCCGGTCACCCTGCGGTCTTCCATGTGCGCAATGACGGCTGGATGGGCGCATGCCTTACTTACAGTGCGCCGCTTGTAATACGGCCCGGGCGGGGTCTCAGGCTTCGCTACGGCCTTTATGTGCACGCCGGCCTTCCGGATCTCCCTGCAATCGAAGAGGTATGGAAGCGCTTTAAATCCCTAAAACTGCCGGAGCTTAGACCGGGGAAATAAGGCGCAACGCAGCCGGGGAGTTGTCACACGCAGCAAGGCGGAAGTCCCTTTGAGCGGCCCTTCCATGTTCGGCGCAGCTAAAGGCTAACCCGAGATTTGCATAACCCCGGACGGATACGAGCTCCGCATTCCGGCAGTATCGTGGTCTTCGGCCATCATGCCGGGAAGCAATGTTTACGCTGGGCTATCTTTTTGGAGCAGGTCCCGCGCCCACATGCATGGACGCGGCGAGGCGGTTAAGGAGTTCGATCAGCGGTTGTTGCGCGCGACGAACACACCGTGAAAGATTCACATGAAAAAGGTGCCGCAGACCTTCGAAAAACATTCTCCTCACTTCAGCTG
>CAZGYL010000753.1:0-2686 GCA_964529985.1 uncultured Planctomycetia bacterium
TTATGGGGTCGTGCAATCGAAGTGGAGGTAGCTCTGAATCCCGGCCGCCCGAATTTCACTATTGTGGGGCTGGCCGGTAAGTCAGTCTGCGAGAGCAGGGATCGGGTTCGAAGCGCGCTTTTGCAGTCCGGCTATGCGTTTCCTCAGGGCCGGGTCCTTGTCAATCTGGCCCCTGCTTATGAGAAAAAGGATTCAGCGCCTTTGGACCTTCCCATAGCTCTTGGGATATTGCTTGTAAGCGGGCAGGTACATGCGGACGGCCCTGTGCCCGCCGCTGTGGGAGAGCTTGCACTTTCAGGAAAAGTACGCCCTGTGCGCGGAGCTCTCCTACTTGCAAGCGCGCTGCGTGACAAGGGGGTTGAGCGGCTCCTCCTACCGGCCTGCAATGCCCGAGAGGCCGCACTGTGTCCCGACATGCGCGTGCTGCCTGTGGGAAGCCTGCGGGAGGCCGCCTCGGCCCTGCAGGGTCAACCGCCCGTCGAATCCGTTCAGCCCCTTCCGGAGGAGCCTTCCACCCCGTGCGGTGATATGCGCGAGGTTGTGGGCCAAGAGGCTGCCAAGCGAGCGCTTCTCATAGCGGCTGCAGGGGGGCATCACGTGCTTCTCTACGGTCCGCCGGGTGTCGGGAAGACGATGCTCGCCCACCGTTTCCCGGGGCTTCTTCCGGATTTAAGCAGCGAACAATCCCTTGAGGTCAGCCGGATTTGGAGCGCAGCCGGGTTGCTGCGAAGCGGCACCATCAAGCGGCCGCCTTTCCGCGCGCCCCACCACTCAAGCAGCTACGCCGGTCTTGTAGGCGGCGGGCCCGAGCCTGCCTGCGGAGAGGCCACTTTGGCGCACCGCGGCGTTCTTTTCCTCGATGAGTTGGCCGAATTTCCGCGCGCGGCTCTCGAAGCGCTCAGAGAGATCTTGGAGCGCAAGGAAGTAACCGTCGCCCGCGCCAGAGGCAGGGTCACCTTTCCCGCCGACTTCCAGTTGCTTGCAGCTATGAATCCCTGTCCCTGCGGCTACAGCGGGCACCCTACCGTCGCATGCCGCTGTTCCACTTCGGAGCTTGCGCGCTACCGCTCACGCCTCTCAGGCCCGATTGTGGACCGAATCGATCTCTTTGTGCCGCTTGAAGTGCTGCGGCCCGCAGATGTGACCGGGGCCAGGCTCGGAAGCGACACAGCTTCGCTGCGAGCTCAAGTTGAAGCCTGCAGAACGATTGCAATCAGGCGCTTCGGAACCTTGAACGCTTCCCTCCCTGAAGAAACCTTGGAAAAATTTCTTCCCATCTCCCGCTCACTTCGTTCTTGGCTTGCCGAAGCGCTTCAGAATTTGGGGCTATCCGGAAGAGGTTATGCTCGCACTCTGCGCGTGGCGCGCACAATAGCCGACCTGGAAGGCAAGGCGGATATAGAGCGCAGGCACCTTGCTGAGGCTCTGGCCTGGCGCCCCCCGGTGACCTTCTCGGCCCTGTAAAACCCGCAGACCGCAAACCGGATACCGTCGCGTTGCCCAAAAGCTCCAAGGCGGTGCCAAAGGCTGTTCACTGTTGCAATCAGATTTTATACAATACTGAAAACAACGTTTCCCGAGTCTGAGGAAGCAACAATCCCGAAGGACAAGCGGCCCGCAAACAGTACCGATTCGTTTTCCGGAGTATATGGCTTGGAGCGCAGTGTCAAAAGATCTTCACCAGGAGGCCAAGATATACAGAGCGGTGGCACGACAAACGTACCTTAAGGAGGACATGATGCTTTCTCGGCGTATCAAGAAATTTCCTCCTCTCTTCTTATTGTTTTGCTGCATTTCGTACCCCACGGTGGCCCATGCTTCAGCCCGGCCGAAATACGTCCCGCATATGGCCGAGGTTGTGGTAGAGTGGCAGAACTGGTTTCCTCTAGCACCGAATGCCGAAATCGATGCTGCCCCGGTATGTATTCATGATGGCGGAACCACGACAGTCTTCGTGATCGGATCAGAAGATAAGGACGATTACAGTAACAGATCGTTCGTTCTCGGTGTCGACTCTACCGGACAGGAAGTTTTCAGAAACCCCTGCCTAGACGTCATGTCCGCTGGGGGTGTCTTGCCTATGGCAGACTGTTTTTATGTTACGGAATTCTGTAGAAAAGTGTGTGGGGATGAATATTGCCACGTAGAGATCCGAAAGCACAGTCTTTCCGGGGAGCTGCTGAATTCCGAGTGTTTGGGAGTAAAAGGCTACATAGAAGACTGGGGAACCGCTCTTTGCCTGGCGAACGACGGCGGTTTGATCATCGTGGGTCCTCTTTGGCTCAGTTACCCTGTTGGTTTTGATAAATCATGGTTCCTGATGAAAGTGGATGAACGACTGAATTTCGATTGGGTCCAAGTTTATGAGGACTATAGCGGCTACTGTTGCCATATCTGCCCTACGGCTGCGGGGGACGGCTATTTTCTAAGCGGAAACAGAGGAGCGTTAGTTCTAGACGAAGATGCCCTCTTCGCAGCCAAGGTCGATAACCAAGGCGCGGTTGTCTGGACATACGAAAAGCCGTGCATAAGTGGGACTTTCATTAGGGTAGCGGCCTTGCCTGACGGTTCTTGTGTCCTGACCGGTCGTTACAACGGGGCAGCGGTTGCATGCAGGCTTTCGCCTGAGGGCGAGGAGATTTGGTTTAAGTCCTACACGACCCTGGGATGCAACGGAATGATGTGG
>CAZGYL010000754.1:0-2674 GCA_964529985.1 uncultured Planctomycetia bacterium
CCGGTATCGGGCTACAAATGCGTCCCATGGCAACCACCTTACCGAAATCGAATCGTCTCTAATTTGCTACAGCCTGCCAGTTCCTGTCAAGCACCTTTCAATGGCCTTTTACTTAGAAGGTGGGCCCGGGATACGTAACGCTTTGCCACTTAAGAACTTAGGCGAGGGGAAGGCCAAATGATAATTTAGCAGTTTGTAAACCGAGCGCGCGGAAACTTATATTCCGGAGACTTCGCTCGTCGGTTCCCCGGGGGCAAAAGGCTTGAGTGCGCTTGGCGGGAAACTACGGCGCATGGTTGCCGGGAGGCCGTACGTGTAGGTGGGCTGACCGGCATGGAACTTTGCGTTCAAGACACGCAAGATAAGCCCGCGGCTCCGAGACCCTACGCTTTTCTTTTTTCTTCGATGAAAATCTCTTTTCAAGTCGAATTCAGAAATTCGTTCATTTCCGTGCCGCCATTTCACCACCTGGGGTAAAGGTCAACGCCCCGGTGAAGTAAGTCCGACCAAAGATCATTCGAAGGGATCCTTTGAAAGAAACCCGCAGCCTGAGTTAAGTCCCAACGGGGGAAGAGTTCAAAAAAGCCAGGCCCTCAGCGGCCCACGCCCCACCATACCTGATTCGCAACAAACGGCCGCGGCTGGGGCCAAAGAAAAGAGCCGTCTGAGAGGAAGTACTCCGGCACGCCGCACGCAGGAGCAAACTCCATTACCTTACCTGCGCTTCCAAGCACAACGCCCAGTCGCAGGCCTCGCGACGGGCTGAACTCTTTAAGCAAGCTGCGCGGTACGGCAAGTTCGTAGTAAGTCTTTGTTCCTGCACGTCTTACAGCGGCTCTCAACCCGTCGTACGTTTGAGCTCCCCGCAAGAAGCATTCTCCCCAGACCATACCCGGCTTGTAGAGAACCGCACAGTGCGCTTTCCCCGCGGCTCCCTTTGCGGCAGGCCCGACCAGAAAGAGGTAATCAGTATCCTGAAGTGATCCCTTCGGAGGACGGGTTTCTTTGCTGCCGCCCCGTCCCAAAGGCGCGCCGAAGCCTAACCCGACCTCAAGCACACTGCCCTCAAAGGCCTCTTTGAGGCTGTGAGGGTCGGTACCGCCGTTCCACCGGGCGGCGTAATTCTTCTCATCCACCCGAACGGCCACTGTGAAAGTCGACGCATCCCAGCCTGCCCAAACAACCGCCCCGCTCAGATCGCTATCCTTGCTCTCCGCCGGTCCGAAAGGAACGCCCGGCAGCTTTTCCCATTCCTTAAGATCACCGTCCACCCGCCCGCTTACTTGCCAAACCATTGCGGTGGGCACTCGAATTTCCTTCTTCCACTGGCCAAGGTGCGTGCGGACCCAAAGCACGAACTTATAAACGCCGTCGGGCCTGCGCACCGCCCTCCTGAGCGGTACCGACAACTCAAGTACCTCTCCCGGAGCCGCTCTGAGAGGCTTGCTTCCCAATGTCCTCTTATCCTCGAAAGAAAGCACGGTCACAGTGCCGGCAAGAGGTCTCGTGTCGCTGTTGTCAACGAAAATTTTCAAAGATGGGAAAGCCGCAGTGGCGTCTGAAAAAGGCCTGGCCTTCACGGTTATAAGCTCAAGCCCCCGCACCTCGCCCGCGCGAAGCAGATCTGCGAATTGGCGCGTGGAAAGCTTTCTTGTCGTCAGGAAGACAGGTTCAGGTCCCAGAGGAACCGACAAGCCTTCGCCCTGCTTCTGCCCGGTGGGGTTTCCAGTAATGTCATAGGCTGCGAGGTCCGCGCTGGGCTTGAGGAAAAGCTCGCCTTTAGCTTGAGGCGGAACAGGAGCTGCAAAGACAACAGCTACGGACATCTGATTTTCAGCGCGTGCTCTTTGATCCTCTCCTGCGAAGGGCTTTGCACTCTCTGTTCCCTGCGGGGCAAACAGGCAGCCGTAAAGGTGTGTGTGCCGGGGCCAAAGCTCGCCGGCCGGCTTGAGACCCCGCAGGAGATAACTCATTGCTGCGTGAACCTGAAGCAGATCGACCCGAAATCGTCCCGAAGCGTCACTCAGCACCCGAGGGCCGTTGAGGCTCACGGCCTCAAGACCAACCGACGACGCCATGGCGTATGTTGCAACCAGCGCCGCACCTTGATCCCCTTCGGCAACTGGATAAAAGCCGGCCAAAGCCGCTGCTTTACCGCAGGCCTTTCCCAAGCGGGCTCCACGATCCAAGAGCCTGTAGAGGTAAGGCGCCGCTCCAGGATAACTGCCCCAACCGTCCGGCAGGCGAAACACCACCCTTGAAAGCCTCGCGGGAGAAGTGCCGCCCGAGCCGGCGAAAAGCAGACTGAGCGCAGGCAAGCTGCCTTCGATCGAAAATGACTGAAGAACCCGGCGGGAAGCCTCGTTTAGGATCTCAGCAGGAGGCGCGCCTTCCTGGAGCACGAAGCAGCAGCGGCTCCACCGGGTCTCGCCGGTGCCGGACACCGGCAGCCTTGTCATGAAGCCACTGCCTGCGCTCAAGACCGCAGCAGGGCAGCAGGCCTCAAGATAGAGGTCGTACCGGGCAGCGCCTTTAGCCTGGCTCTCGAAGGCCTCCTGCGCCCCCTGGGGGTCCACTAGAACCCGTGCGACCTTTACGCCCATGCGCCTGCAGAGCGCACCGGTAAAAGGCCTCCAAACAGGGAGACCGTCCACCTGAAAAAAGCTGGCGCTGT
>CAZGYL010000755.1:0-2667 GCA_964529985.1 uncultured Planctomycetia bacterium
GGGGGGGACCGAAATCTTCACCGGGTTGCCTTCAGCGTCATAGCCGTTGAAGTCATTAAACATGCTGTCCTTGCCCGAAATGAAAGGCGCTTGAAGATCAACTGCGTAATCGTGGCACGCCCGGATCGCCTCCTTAAGCTGCCACAGGCGTACGGGTTCATAGGAGGAGCACCAGCAGGTGTTGTCAAGCAACGCAATGTGATCAGGATCAGCTCCCACTGCAACCACCTGCCGGACGGCGGCATCAACGGCACACGCCGCCATGGCGTAAGGGTCAAGATCCCCGTATGCCGGAAACAGAGCCTGCGAAAGGGCCACCCCCCGCATTCGGTCCAAAACAGGCCTTACGACAGTGGCCTTTACATTGATCCTGCCCGGCCCCGTAACGGGCTTCAGAACGCTTCCTCCCTGAACCGCGTGATCGGACTGAAAAGAAACAAACGAGAAAGAAGCTACGTTGGGGCGGGCAAGTACTCCAAGCACCGCACCTCCCCAATTCTCCGGAAGGCTCGGCGGGTCATCGGGCTCCGGCGGAGGCGGCTTTTGAGATCTGAGCAGCTTGCAGGGAAGGCCCTCGTGGAGGAATCGCAGATCCAGATCCATAACCAGCCTGCCGTGCCAACTCACACGGCATTTCCCGCTTGCCTCGAACCTGCCGATCGGAGTGGCTTCCACACCTCGCCGGGCCATTAAATCAAGAAGCGCTTTGAGTTTCTCGGCCGGCACCGCAAGTGTCATGCGTTCCTGCGATTCGCTGACCCATATCTGCCAGGGCTCCAGCCCGGGATACTTAAGCGGCACTTTGTCCAGCTCGACGAAGCAACCGCCTGCCTCGCGGGCCATTTCGGCAACCGAGCAGGAAAGCCCGCCTGCACCGTTGTCGGTAATACTGTTGTAAAGGCCCAAATCGCGGGCTTCTTTGACCAGAGCATCGGAGAGCTTTTTTTGCGTGATGGGATCTCCGATCTGAACGGCCGAAGCGGGAGATCCGGCGCTGAGAGCTTCGGAAGAAAAAGTCGCCCCGTGTATGCCGTCACGTCCGACACGCCCGCCGACCATAACGATTATGTCCCCCGGCCGGGCTTGCTTTTCATGCGCCGGACGGCCCGCACTCACACGCGGCAGAAGTCCCACCGTGCCTACGAAAACCAAAGGCTTGCCTCGGTACCGCCGATCAAAGTAAAGAAATCCCTGGGGGGTGGGAATGCCGGAACAGTTTCCTCCGACGTTGACACCCTCGATAACTCCCTCAATTACCCTGCGGGCGGGAAGGAGTGGATCGCGGCGCTCAGGATCTCTGAAAAATTTTCTGTCATCATCAGGATAAGAGAAACAGAAGCCGAAGCGGTTGATCACGGGTTTTGCACCCAAGCCGCAGCCGATGGCATCGCGGTTGACCCCGACAATGCCTGTAACCGCGCCTCCGAAAGGATCGAGCGCACAGGGACTGTTATGGGTCTCGACCTTGTCGGTTACAAGCCATTGCTCATCGAAGGCGATCACCCCAGAGTTGTCTTTGAAAACTGAAACGCAGAAGTCCCGATCGCCTTTCGCCCGCCGCACTTTTTCGGTAGCCCCTTGTATGTAGGTGCGATAAAGACCGCGCTGTATCTCATCCAAACCGGCGGCGAAAATCGTGTGCTTGCAGTGTTCGGACCACGTCTGCGCGATCGACTCGAGTTCCACGTCGGTCGGCTTGCGGCCCAACGCCCTGAAGTGCTCTCTGATGGCATGCAAGCTGTCCAGGTCAAGCGCAAGCGGGCCCCGCCTGCCGCCCCGCGGATCAGGAATCCCCTCACGTCCCAGCCGAATCAACTCCTCATCAGGGACCTCAAGGTCGACCTCCAAGACCTCAGCGGGTGGAGGCAGTTTCACAAGCGGAACGTAAATCTCGCGGCGCCCTTGCTTGTGCGCCTCAAGGGGCAGGACCTCAACGCGGTGAATAAGGGGATTGCTGAAAATCTCTGCGATCCGCCGTGCCTCCTCTTCGGTCAGATCCCCGTCCAAAAAGGTCACTTCCGAAGAGAAGACTCCTTCTTCCTGCTCGAAGCGGACACCCAAAAGATCACAAATAGCTTCAGCGGCCGTATGCCCGACGTTGTCTGTTACACCGGGAAGAAACCCGATCTCAAAGGACCAGGAGAAGCGCGGGGGTAGAAGCGGATCGTCGAGACTGCTTTCCTCTATCACTTGGTTTGTAAGCATGAAGCGGATGCGCTCAAGCTCCTGCGCACCGAAGCGCTTACAAATCGTGTAGACGCTGACCAGCCAAACGGCTCTAAGTTTAAGCTGCGGGAACTCCCGTTCAATATGAGCTTTGCGCACAGCCGCCCGGGTATCCTCACCTCGAGCTGTTACGAAGATCCGGTGAACCTTATCTTGATCCACTGCAGGCCTCCTGGAAACCGCCTCGAAACGACGAGGCGAGCGGCGATAAAACGCCAATTGTAGGAAAGCAAAGAGAAGGCGGCAAGCTGAACAAATGTCTCAACCGGAAACCGCTTTCCCGTTCGCGAAATTCGCCGCGGCAAGCTATAGGGCCCCATAAGTGCCTCATCCAATAAATACGGGAGTGGATGGCGGAGAGATTTTGGTGCGAGGCAAGGAGCCGTGACGCAGGCAACCTTACGGAGCCGGTTGTTAAATCTGGCGGGTGCGGAATGCTTG
>CAZGYL010000756.1:0-2665 GCA_964529985.1 uncultured Planctomycetia bacterium
CCTGGAAGCCGTCTCGCTTGCTGTAGGCGGAAAAGCTTGAGCTTGCACTCTCTATAACAGCGGTATCAAAATGGACCAGGCTCTTGAGCGCATGATCCAACCCGCAGTCCTCAAATCCATGCTCTTTTAGAATCCCCGCAACCAATCTGCGGAAGGAGGGATCGGAAAGGCGCTCCGTGGGCCTTCGGTTTCCCTCCGATCGCTTCTTTTGGGCCCGGAGGCCTTCGCGGGCTCTGGCGACTTCAGCCGCAGGCACAGTGAAGCTCTTGAGGTATTGAAGCGGGCTTTTGCCGTCCAGGCGTTTTCGGGGTGAGTTGTTGTGGAAGTAGGTAAAAATTCTCCAGACAATCTTTACAATCGACTCGGCCAAGCTCTGCCGGCTTGTATCGTCAATTTCAATGTCGCCTGCGGCTTTGGAGAAAAGCCCGAAAAGCCCTTCAATATGCCCGTTCGTCCATGGGTGATAAGGGAAGGTGAAAATCGCTCCGAGCTCACTGTGCTCCTCCATGGTCCAAACGGCTTCCCCTGCCCTGTTTGAAGACCGATGGTCTGCCAGATAAGCAAGCAGGGAAGTGCATTGCCGGTTTGCTTTAATCGTCACTTCCTTTACACCGCATGCGGTTTCGGCGCTTCCCAGAACCTCCCCTAAGATCGTCCTGCTTGCAATGTCAATGGCCACCTCGTTTACCACAGTTACGGACTGCCTCGGCTCCTTTGTGAAGCGGACGGTTATCTCTTTGCCGTCAAGCGAAGCTTGAGCCCCGGGGAAGTAGACCGAAAACTTCCCCCGGTAGGGCTTTGATTGCCTCTTGGGCTCTGACTTATAGTGACCCGAAGCTCTGAGGATCTTTGTTATGGTACGCCGATCGAGGGGCTCCTCCGGATAGAGCTCCCTCCAGCGGTTGGTAAACTCCTCAAGGGTGACATTCTCTTTTAAGCTCTCGTAAAGCTCAATTACCCGCTGGGCCTGCTCCGGGGTCACATGCCGGGAGGTGCCCCTCCTTTCGGGTTTGCAGGGGAAGCGGCAATCCTCCCCGGCCTGGGAATTCCAGCGGCTCAGCGTACTGCTTGGAATTCCGATCGCAGTTGCGATATCCCCCAGGGAAAGCTTCTCCTTGAAGTCCCTCAGAATCCGCACGCATAGCCGCTTGGCGTCTTCGGGCAGGTGTTTGCCCCGAGTCGCCCAATCGATCTCGGGGTGCTCAACGCGGTAGGTGAGGATCTGGTTGCGGATCCTCAAAAGCGCAAGTTCGCGGCTTTGGGGCTGTGCGCAGGAGGATCTGCTTTCTGAGAGCTTCTCGGCCTTTCTGAGAGCCTTTGCCGCCTTGTAGCCGCTTTTCCGTGAAACCCCCAGTGCCTCAGCTGCCTTAGAAATAATCCCGGGGAAACGCGATTTCATATTTGGAATACACCGGAAACCCAGTATAATGTGGCCCAGAGCTTTGCTTTTCGACATTTTGACTCGGATTTTGGGGGCGAGGATGCTTGACATCCTCGCCCGCTTTTTTCTCAAGCCTTCTTACCCGGCGCTACGGCCCGTTGCAGCCCAATTCAAAGAGCTTCCGGCCGAAGAGCCACAGCTGGAGATTATCACCCACAAGGCGGATCTGAAAAAGGGCGATTTCTCTTTTTGCTTCCGGAATTTCCAGCTCACAGGGAACGGGCCCTTTGCAAGAGCTCTCAATGCGCTCAAGCACTCGATCGGCCCTGCCGTAAAACCGGTCTGCAGGGACAAGCACCCCGCCCAGGCCCTGGTGGGTACGCTGGTGGTTGAACGAATCGATCCACGCCCCGATCTTCTCTTTGGCATCCAGGAAATTCCGGAACTCAACCCGGCAGATCAGCTCCTTCTGAATAGCTTTGTTGAGCGCTTCGATCTTACCGCAAGTCTGAGGATGGTGCGGCGCCGCAAGTACATGATCGATAGCGTAGGACTCCAGAAAGTTATCGAAGCGGCTTATTCCTGACCAGCTGTGAAAACTTGCCCCGCGGTCTGTGAGGATCGCCTCTGGTTTGCCATAACGCCTTATAGCTTCCTCCACTACCGCTATCGCCTCTTCCATACTTTCGCGCTGAAGCAACCCCCAGCCAACAATGAATCTGCTGTGGTCATCGAGGGCAAGAAGCAGATAAACCCTTTGGCTGTGGATATAGAAGTGAAGGACGTCCATTTGAACGAGCTCAAGCGGCCTTGAGGCTTCAAAACGCCTGAGCTCCCCCCTGCGTTCGGTCCTCTTGCCGGGTGGGCTGTAGCCGTGGGCCTTGAGAATCTTGCGTATGGTTTTGGTGTCGCACTTAACCCCGACCCGCCTGAGCTGATAATGCACCTGGCTGGGGCCGAAACCCGGATTGTTTCGCCAAACGGCAAGCACCTGCTTAACGACAGCCTGCGGAACCTGTACAGCCCGAGGAAGGACACCTTCGCTTGACCCCGGGGCGGGTTTTTCAACGACAGGTGCAAGCTTCAGCGCGTTTCGCCAGGAGTAGAGGCTCCAGGCAGAAATGCCGGTCCTCTTTGAGGCTTCCTTAACCCCGACCCGCGCAGCAAGCTCAAGGGCTTTGCGCTTCTCCTCCAGGCTGTAACGCTTCCCCTTCGGTGCCCTGGTTCGCCGGGCCTTTCCAGACCTTCTGCGGTTCGACATGACAAACCTCCTTCGTAAAGGGT
>CAZGYL010000757.1:0-2665 GCA_964529985.1 uncultured Planctomycetia bacterium
GAAACGCACATCAAACGGAATGATACCGGCTGTCGTATACCCGCCTGCATGGCCGCAGACAAAAACCGGATGGGTATTCGGATCAAAACCAGGAAGCGGGGTTAATACGGCACTCAATCCCAGAAAGTCCGTCTCCGGTGCGGGGAGCTCAAGGAAACTCAGGGCGGAGAGCTCCGGGTCGCCGTAAATGAGTAGCGTTTCGGCTCCACCCGGTGTCGTTCTCGCCACCTGGAGGTCTTCCATCAAGTCTGAATCCACATTTCCGATACTTGCGACCCGCACTGCCGCGTCCTGACCTGCGTCCAGCACAAGCATGCCCGAGCCGGGTTCAACGATTCGTTCAGGCGGAGGATCTGCAACACCGAAAATCAATGTTACGTAACGGCGTAGATTCGGCTGGAATCCCTGAAGTACAATGTCGGCCAAGCCATCGCCGTTGAAATCTCCGGCTCCGACCGGCCTTCCGAGGAGGCCTTCATCAACCCCAACACGAGTCCTTGTCTTGATGAAGGGAGATTCGCGGCTGCTCAGGTCGATCCGGTCGACAGCGGGATCTGAGGACTCAATAACCCAAAGTTCTTTATCCGTGCCGCACACGCCTACAGCGATTTCCTCAATGCCGTTGCCGTCGGTATCTCCTACAGGCGACATTCCGCATACCCAGAGAGGCGGAGGCGGCAGTACGAAAGGCAACGCAAGTCCGCGTGCCGCAAGTTCTTGGAGTAAGCCGGCGTGTGTCTCCTTGAGTTCGGGATAGGTGAAAGGAATATCGCTGCAAGCTCTTTCAGGTCCTTTTGCAACGCAGATC
This sequence comes from uncultured Planctomycetia bacterium, assembly GCA_964529985.1. Lineage (GTDB taxonomy): Bacteria > Planctomycetota > UBA8108 > UBA8890 > UBA8898 > CAZGYL01. Next base: position 809 of record CAZGYL010000757.1, read on the forward strand.
TCGGCGCTGCTTCCAGGTTCTCCGGCCGGGGCCCTGGCGAAAAGCACCGAGGTTGATTCCATGACCACTTCGGCGGCTTCTTTGCCTTCGAAAAGGACTTTTGTTTCAGGAGTGAAGCCCCGGCCTTCCAGTTTCACCCAGAGTCCCCCCAGCTTTTCCACCTTTGAGAGATGGAGCTGAGTTTCGGGAACGGGAAAACCCAAGCTTGCGGAAACGACCGTTTCATCGCCTGTGTTGAAAACAGCCGGAGCCGGATGGACCTTTGCATTCAAAAAAAGATGCGCCTTTGCACCGGTCGAAACCGGGTGCCAGAAAGAAAGCCCGGAGCCGCACCGCTCAAGCGGCCCCATCCCCTGTACAGCGAAAAGAACCGAACCGGTTGCCTGGATTTGAGCAGGTCTTCCCCTGGTACCTTGAATCGCAATCACCGACCCTGCGTAGTGCGAAAGGGAATGAAACGGCCCTGAGGAGAGAACAGCCAACGGATTGCCGTATGCTATGTCCGGTACGGAATCTCCGTCCAAATCACCGCCTCCAGCCATAATGCGGACACCCGCCACGATAGGGATCGGCTGCGGCACCAAGTCAGGGAGCAGCGTGAAATCCCGTCCTGGAACAAGGTGGGCGACCGATATGTCTTCGGTCCATATCTGTTTCCTTCCATAAACAACCAAGGCTTGAGATCGGGGATAGTCGGTTGTGCCGGGGGGCAACCGGTGAACCGTAAACCCGCACAGGTCCGCCAGTCCGTCTCCATCGAGATCACCTGCAGGACTGCAAGCGACAAAGTCGGCGAGGCCTACGGCGCTTCTTCTTTCTGAAAGCTCGCGCCAGGTTGGACGTGTGACGGGCGGCGCTCCTCCTGTTAACAGCCATGTGACGGCGGTGTTGTCAGCTCGAACGCCCATCATATCCAGGCGGTGGGTATAAACGAGCGCAAGGTCGTCAAATCCATCCCCATCGAAATCGCCGATAGGAACGGCAGCCCAGCGGTCGGCCAATTTATCGAAAGAAGGGACGGCCTCGGATATAGGGACTACAAAACCACCCCCTTGCTCAAGCAACGTACTAATTGAGATTGATTCAGGCCAATTTGTTCTTCCGAAGACGACTACAAGCTCCTGTGGAAAAACAGGGGGCTGAAGTACGAAGAAGTCTTCCAGCCCGTCCCCGTTTATGTCGCCGGCCCTCCCTACAGGATTCCGAACGGTAGCGTTAAGGGCCGAAACTTCCCAGAGGTCTTCTTCTATTGAAAGGTCTAATGCGCAACCCAAAGGTTCCTCTTCCCACAGCGAAAGATCAACCACCAGGTCCTTGAGGGATTCAAAAGCGGTAACGAGATACAGGCGTCCCGTGGCCGATCCTATCCCTCCGCCGGCATCGATATATTCATACCTGACGCCGATAAGCAGATCCTGAGCTCCGTCTCCGTTGAAGTCTCCGAAAGCCCAGGCGATCGGAGGGAAGAACACTTTCTCACTAAGTTCGTGCCAGAAGACCGTCACCGGGCCTTTCCGAACTTCACGCACTCCGGGCGAGGCGCCCTTGCCGTAAAGGACCGTAAACTTCTCGGGGGTAAGGTATGTGCCGAAGAAAAGGAGCTCTCCGAAGCCATCACCGTCAAGATCCGCTAAAGGTTGTGCAAACCAATTTCCGCCGGGCGCCTTGTACGCAGCCGCTCGACTCCCGTCGAAAGGCCAAAGCGTCAGCGAAGATATGTCAGAGGAGTAAAGAACCCGGCCCCCGGCGATCAAAAGCAAAACGACTAACCTATACAATTTTCCGCCTCCTTGATCTATATGACCGTGCGTAATTTGTAGACACCCTTTCGGCGCTGGGTGCCCGCGTCAGCGGGCG
>CAZGYL010000758.1:0-2655 GCA_964529985.1 uncultured Planctomycetia bacterium
TCTCGTTCTCAAAGCCTCTCTTTCCTTTGCGCCCGGAGAGTTTTTCGGACCGGAACGGAGGCGTATAGCAGCCTGGATTCTTGAACGCTTCAATGAGGAAGCCGGGCCGTACGGCATCCGCGCCTTAGGGGTAAGCGTCGAGCATGCCCACGTGCCTGTAGAAGCAGCGGAAGCTTTTGAAAGAGTGGGCGAGGCCCGGTTCCGGTCTTCAGGGCATGTGGCTGCTGCTCTTATTCAGAAAGAAACGCAGGTCGATTCCGCAGGCTTCGAGGCGGAGACCTTGAAGGCTCGAAGCAAGGCCGAAGCGGAACGGATCAGAGCTAAGAACGAAGAGAAGTTTCTTCAAGTTCAATCACTTGCGGAAATGTGGCGCGAAGCACGTCCGCTGTTGAAGCAGTGGTTGCTTCTCGATGCGGGGAAAGCAGCGGCGGGCGGCCGCCCTAAGTTGGTCATACCTCCGGGAGTGACGGTTTACGAGGTGAAGCAATCTGCGGTTGTGCCTGAAACCGTACCGCTTTTGGGTCAGTGAGATCAGCCGTAACAAAAAGGAGGCGAAGGGAGGCCATGCGAGAAAGGCTTCCGAGGATCATCGGCGCAGCGCTTGTTGCGATCGCGGCTCTGCTTTACACGGTCACCTTTTCGGTTGGACCGGGACAGGCTGCGCTTGTTGAAAGCTTTGGCAGGATAAGCCGCGTCCTGAGCAGCCCTGCGGGCGAGGGGGTTCATTTTAAATGGCCCTGGCCGTTGCAGAAGGTTTACAAATTCGACCTGCGCACCCGCGTGTTGCGCAGCGATCTTGCGGAAGTGGCCACCGGCGACGGGCAGGCGATTGTAATCGGACCGTTTGTGCTTTGGCGTATCGGAGACCCGAGGGCCTTCCGGGAAGCTGCAGCCGGGGATCTCCAGCGGGCGGAGGCGCTTCTGCGCGGGCCGCTCAGCGCTGCATGCGCTGAAGCATTCAGCCGCAGGCGGTTTGCGGAGCTTGTCGCATTGCCCTCCGGGGAAGCGCAACGGAATAGGCAGGGACCTGTGGTGCTGAACGTCCTGGAGCGTGAAATCGCCTCGAGCTTGGCTCAGGAGGCCCGCGCTTACGGCATTGAAGTTGAAAAAGTCGGATTCTATCAGCTTCTGGTACCGGCTGAAGCCACGAAAGGGATTTTTGATCATATGAAGCGTGTCAAAGAGGAAGAAGCCTCCAGGCTGGAGAACGTGGCGAAAGCCGAAGCGGAGCGGATCCGCGCCGAAGGTCAAGTGCAGTACGAAGCCACTCTATCTGAAGCCCGCAAAGAAGCGGCTTCCATTCGGGCGAAGGCGCGGGCTCAAGCTGCAGAGCTCCTTGCCCGGTGTAAGGAAAAGGAACTGCTTGTTTTCTTGGATAAGCTCGAGGCGCTCAAGGAATTGCTTTCTCAAAAGACCACACTCGTGCTTGATACCGAGACCCCTCCTTTGGATGTTTTGGGGCGGCTGAAAGTGCAGGAAAAGGGGAAACCTTCTGCAGGCGGAGCGGGGAAATCAGGCGGAACCGGAAGCGGAGGCGGACGCAAACAGTGAACGGGCGCAACCGGAGGACCCAGGCACCCGGCCGAAGCGGAAAAGAGCGCGAAAGCGCCGCTCGACAGGCGCTCGGTCATGCTCTGTCTCTTTCGCTTCGCATTCTGAAACTTTTGCTCGCAGGCGCGCTTGTTCTTTATCTGGGCTCAGGCATCTTCACGGTGCCCCAAGGGAGTGTGGCCTTGGTTACGGTCGGGGGAGCTTTCGTCCGCGCTCCGGACGGCTCCGTGCGCATTTACAGCCCCGGGGTGCATTTCACGGTGCCTCCTCCTCTCGGCAAGGTACACCGTATCAGGCTCCGGCAGGTGCGGTCGTTTGAGACAAAAGAGTTTTGGTTCGAGGAAAAAGCGCAGGAGCGACTTGCAGCCCTCCGTTGGCGGGGAAAGGTCCGTCCGCTTGTTCCGGGACGTGACGGATATCTGCTGTGCGGGGACGGCTCGATCCTGCATGCCCGCTTCAGGGTGGATTACGTGGTGCAGGATGCACCACGCTACCTGCAGGCTTTCGGAGGAGACGGGGCCCGGGAGGAAGAATTACTGCGCCTTATCGTCGCTTCGGCGGCCGTCAAGCAAGCTCTGGGCATTGAAATTCTTTCTTACGGGCGCACGAATTTAGGAGCTCTTGCAAAACGCATAGCGGAAGATGTGCGGGTGGATTTCGCCGCGTGCGGGCTGCACCTCAGAGGGGTAGCGCCTCTTGAGTACAGACCGCCTCTCCAGGTATCGAAGGCTTTCCTACGCAGGCAGAACGCGTCGACCAACGCCCTTGCCGAGCGGCAGAATGCTCTCCGCAGGCGCGAGGCTCTCCGCAATGAAGCCCGCATGCGTGCCGGAGCGCTTGTCGCCGAGGCCCGGGTTGAGGCTTCCAAGCTCAAGGGGCGTATCGAATCTTTGGTCCGGGAAGCCGAAAGGCTCGGACCTCTTGCAAAGGCCGACCCTTGGTTGAAGAAGCGGCTTGTGCTTCAAGCCTTAAAGGAAATCATTCAAAAATCTACGGTGCACCTCATACCGGCCGGGGGAAAACGGGAGGTACGCGTCCGCCTCCTGCCGCCTTCAATCCAGGGGGGCGGAACAGAGAAGCAGTCAGAGGAGGGGAAGAAGTGAC
>CAZGYL010000759.1:0-2651 GCA_964529985.1 uncultured Planctomycetia bacterium
CGGTGCTGCAGATATGGCTTGCCCGCGTTACAGCACGCGAACGGCGCGGTCTTGCCTTTGGTTGGGCCGCTACGGCCAAAGCCATCGGCTGGCTGAACGCACCGCTCCTCAGCGGTGCTGTGGCCTCACTTCTCAGTGTGCGTGCGATCTTTATTATAGGTGCGGGACTTTTCTTTGCGTTGGTTCCTCTTGTACGCGCGATAGTGAAGTACGTAGATCGGCTGCAGGCGGCCGGGAGCAAGAGCCCCTGAGTTTTTACTTGCCCGGTACCGGAAGGCTGGTTTGTGCGCCTCGGAGCCTGTCTTTCCAAACCAGCGGCGCGAGGTAGACTCCGCCCCGGCCCCAGCCGCAGCGGCTTACGTACCACTTTCCATCGGTGTCCCTTACGATTTCTGCTGCATGGGCCGGAATATGTCCCACTTTATCTGAAAGAGACCAGAAGAAGGGATTCGTGCTTCGGAAAACGTCGGTTCCGTCATAACCGCCTCTCGGACCTATAAAAAGGTAGTAGAAACCGCCGCGTCTTAGGACGAAGGGAGACTCGGTGGGCCCGCCGTAGGTGCCCTTCGAGGGATCGGTAAATACCACTTTGCGTCCGCTCCAGGTTACAAGATCGTCGCTCGTAACACAGGCCACTATATGGTTGCCTCCCTCGGGTTTGCTCGTGGCTGTGTAGTACATCACCCATTTGTCTCCCACACGCAAGACGAAAGGATCGCGCGCGTCGTATCCGTCTACGACCATTGGGTTTTTCGGGTGGCGTCTCCATGTAAAAAGATCTCTCGAGACTGCGAGATGGATTCGGTATGCCCTGTGGTCGGATCCGCCTGCGCAGTAATACATGTAGTAGAGGCCTTTGTGGAATATCACGTGCGGGGCCCAAAGATGCGTCTCCCGCCAAGGCTCCCAACATGCGCTCAGAGCAAACGGCTCGCGGTGCCACATCGCCTGAAGGAGGCGGCGTGCCGTTGCGTGCGCAAAGTTGTCTTCGTCCAGGGGATTTGCAGGCTCTTTATGCGTTATACCGAACAGGTGCCACATTTTTTGCTTGCTGTCATAGATAAAGCAGTGGTCATTGATGTACCACTTTTCCTCGGGTGAAGGACTCGGGTCGTAGATCTTCTTGAAAGACCCGATTGAGAAGAAATCGGCCCGCCCCGTCCGGAAGGTTACAGCGGAAAGTATTGCTGCTGCCAGCATTAGGGAGCGGCTTGCTTTTGCCATTGAAGGTCTTCCTCCCGACTTGTTTTTCGCCTCAAGAACATAATCTCCGCGCAGAATGGGTATTTTACCTTGCTTGCGGCTGTTGAGAAACGGCCCCCGGCCCTTCTAAAAAGCGCAGGATCACCTTGCCGCTCTGCAGACTCGGTGGTACTCTACCTTGTGTTGCAGGCTGGGGGACCGAAGGCGGCTTGTCTGTGGAAATAAGGCGGCCGCCCGGTCCCGGAGGTTGCGTTTCGGGTGTTCATGCAACGTCTGAAAGGAGAGCTTACCATGAGGCACAAAACCGCACGGATTTTCGTTGTTTGCAGCTTGGCGCTTGCAGTGTGCGGCGCCTTAAGCACGGTTCATGCCGCACCCCAGATCGGCAAACCCGCACCGGACTTCGCCTTGAAGGATATCTACGGAAAGCTTTACAAGCTTTCGGAGTTCAAAGGTAAAGTGGTGGTGCTTGAGTGGATCAACCAGGATTGCCCGATTTGGCGCGGAAAAGCAGCTCAGCTTAATGAAACCTACAAGAAGCTTCTTGCTCCAAAGAGCCGTCCCGGGGTGCCGGTCAAGAAGCTTCGAAGCGATGTTGTTTGGCTTTGCATTGACTCGACCCACTACATGACGGGCGAACGCAACCGCGCGTTCTTTGTCCTGAACGGGATCGCCAAACCGGTCCTTATGGATCCGGACGGCAAGGTCGGCAAGGCGTACGACGCCAGGACCACTCCCCACATGTTTGTGATCGACAAGAACGGAATTCTTGTTTACGACGGTGCCTGCGACAATGCAAGGTCGCGTAAGAAGGGCGCTGAGCTTGTCGATTACGTGGCGCAGGCCGTTGAGGCGGTGCTTGCCGGAAAGCCCGTTCCGACTCCGAAGACCAATCCCTACGGCTGCTCTGTGAAGTATGCACGGCGCTGAAGAATTCAGGGAGCGGAACGGGCTGGTGAGAAGGCCGGCAAAGCTGGTACAGTTCCTTTTGGCACTCCTGCTTTGCAACCTGCTGTCGTGCAGCAGAGAGGAGGGGCGGGCCGGAGGCGGAGCGCAAGAGCAGCCGACGGTGCGCCCCTACCCTTCCGCTGCGCCGCTTGTTGATCTTGAGGGCCTGAAGAAGGAGCTCCGTTCCCTTAAAGGAAAGGTGGTCCTTGTTGATTTCTGGGCCACCTATTGCGTTCCTTGCGTAAAGGGCCTGCCGCGGGTTGCGGCTTTGAAAAAGCGCTTCGGCGGTCAGGGCTTCGAGGTTCTGCTTGTCAACCGGGATCTCCCTGATGACTGGCCTAAGGCTCTGAAGACGTTGAAAGAGCGGGCTTCGGGCCTCAAGTGCGTTGTGCTTGAAGATGCCTCCAGGGATGCCGCCATAGAGTACTTCGGCACCAATTGGCGGGGGGAGCTGCCGGCGCGCTTCCTGATCGACCGAAGCGGTGGAATCGTAGGGGAGT
>CAZGYL010000760.1:0-2646 GCA_964529985.1 uncultured Planctomycetia bacterium
GCTTCCGCCGGTGCGCCTGTGGGGCCCAGTTCGCTCAGCTTGGGTGGAGGGGGTGGAGTCGGTCTTATCCTGGGAGGAGTCGGCACCTGGGGCGGAGCTTCAGGGACCTCGGGGAGTTGCTTTTCCAAGGCCTGCAGGGCCCTGAGCTTCTCTTCGGTCGCCGTGCCGGACTCAGCCCCCTCGGCGCAGAACGCCGGCGCCAGAAGCAAGAAGAGAGCTGTTGAGAAGAAAAAACTCCTGTGCATGGTTCCTCGTTTACCTGAGACAGAGAGCCGAAACGCGCCTTAGAGCCCTCTTCCCAGTATCGACCGGCAGAGGATCCGCCTCAAGCGCCGGTACGTCTGCCCATAAGCTCACGGCCCGCTCGGTGCACTATACGTGCTGCCTCTTCGACGTCTCGGTCCGCGATGTGGCGGTGTGTTACAAGCCGCAGACCTGTAGGCGGTCTGGGCGACACCTTCAGTCCCATGTCCTTCAGGATCTGTTGGGCCTTCAAGGAGCCTACTGCCCACTCGGCGATATCGATATAAACCATATTGCTCTCGACACTTTCCGGATCAACAGCAACTCCGGGCGCCTCAGCCAAAAGCTCAGCGAGCTTCTTGGCCCGCCTGTGATCCTCGGCAAGTCTCTCGATCCAAGAGTCCTGAAGCGCAACGAGTCCGCAGGCGGCAATGATCCCGGCTTGCCTCATGCCTCCTCCAAGGCGCTTGCGTACCCTCCTTGCCTCGGAGATGAAGTCCGCCGGCCCGCAAAGCAGCGACCCCACAGGGCATGACAGGCTCTTTGAAAGGCAGAACTGCACGGAATCGGCCTCACGGCAAAGCTCCGCCGTCGGCTTCCCGAGGGCCACAGCCGCATTGAAAATCCGAGCTCCGTCGATATGGACCCGCATGTTGTGGCTGCGCGCCACCCGAATAAGCTCGCTTTGGCGCTCCGGAGGGATCACCTTACCGCCCCCGCGGTTATGGGTGTTCTCAATCCAAAGAAGTCTCGGCCGTGGAAAGTGGTCATCCGCAGGACTTATCATGCGGCTGAAGGCCTCAACGTCCATTACTCCGCGTTCTGCAGGAACAAGCCGGGGGGTGTACCCGGCGAGGCTGCAGAGCGCTCCGCACTCGTAAAAGTACACATGGGCGTCGGGGTCGACGTACACCTCGTCGCCGTGCCCTCCGTGGGTCATGAGCGCGACTGTATTGCCTTGGGTACCGCTTGTGACAAGAAGCCCGGCCTCTTTCCCCGTCAGCTCGGCTGCGCGCTCCTCAAGTCTGCGTACAGTGGGATCTTCCCGTAGAACGTCATCGCCCAGTTCCGCTTTCAGAACGGCTCGGAGCATTTCTTCGGTAGGGAGAGTTTGAGTATCGCTGTAGAGATTTATCATGCCGCCACCCTGTGGGCTTGGTACCTGAAAACCCAAAAAGCCGGCGCGCGTTCTCTCACACTCCTTGGAGCCGCCTCTCCCGGTCCCATGCAAGAAGGGGCTTAATGAGTTCATCCAACGAACCGTGCAGGATTTCCTCGAGATTGTACTTCGTGATACCGGCCCGGTGGTCGGTTACACGGTTCTGGGGGAAGTTGTAGGTCCGGATCTTCTCGGACCTATCACCGGTCCCGATCTGGCTGCGGCGTTTTTGGGCTATCTCCCGTTCCTGTTCTTCACGCATTTGCTGGTAAAGGCGGCTGCGCAGAACGCGAAGCGCGCGATCTTTGTTGCGGTGCTGGGATTTCTCGTCTTGGCAGGAGACGACCAGGCCTGTGGGAAGGTGAGTTATGCGAACCGCTGAGGCTGTCTTGTTCACGTGCTGGCCGCCCGGACCTGAAGCGCGGAATGTCTCGATCCGCAGATCGTCCTCGCGCAGCTCAACTTCAACTTCCTCCACTTCAGGCAGAATCGCAACCGTGGCGGTGGAGGTGTGAATTCTTCCGCCAGCCTCTGTAATGGGGACTCTTTGAACGCGGTGCGTTCCGCTCTCAAAACGCAGATACTTGTACACGTCGGTCCCCTGAACCGAAAAGATAATCTCTTTGAACCCGCCCAGATCGGTCTTATGCGCGTCCAGAATCTCCACTTTCCAGCCTTTACGCTCGGCGTAAGTGCTGTACATGCGGAAGAGATCAGCAGCAAAAAGCGCAGCTTCCTCACCCCCGGCGCCTGCACGTATTTCCACTATCACGTCTCGGGTCTGGTCGGGCTCCTCAAGCAGAAGGGCCTCCTGCAGCTCCCGCGCAAGCTCCTCTTCCCTCCTGCTCAACTCAGCCTCTTCAGAGGCGGCGAGCTCTTTGAGCTCTCTGTCCGCTTGGGGATCCTCCAGGAGCTCCCGCACCTCCCGCAATTGCTCGGCGACCTTCCGCCATTTCTCAAAGGACTCAACCGGCTTGATCAGTCCCCCCCGCTCTTTGCCCAAGGCACGCATTCGGGAGGGGTCCCGCGCTGTTTGGGGATCTGCCATGGCGCGGTCGATCTCCCCGAGCCGCGCCTCCATTGCCTCAAGCCTTTCAATGAGTGCAGGGGGAAGTGTGGCCATGGGATGGGCCCGGGCACGGCGGAAAAGCTGCTACTCTTCCTCCTCGGATCGTTTTTTCTGCAGGACGCGACGTGTGGCGGCCTCGTCCCACTTGAACTTACGCTGGAACTTCTCCACGCGT
>CAZGYL010000761.1:0-2625 GCA_964529985.1 uncultured Planctomycetia bacterium
CTGAATCCACATAGACCGTGGAGCGATCGCCCCAGCCGCAAAACCGCGGGTCGTCTTTGATGTTGCCTTCGCCCGGCCAAGGCTCACGCGACCCAGCTTCCACCTGAACGCAGCAATAACTTATTGAAATCTCGGCATTACGGGAATACAAAGCACCAGTACCGTTGGACCAAATGATGCAATCTCGAAAATCGACGACCCCGCTGTCCTCAGCAAAAATCGCGCCGCCCTTCTCTCTGGCTGCATTTCCCACTATCGTACAGTTGACAAAAGAGACCGGGCGGTAGGAGTCACAAGCAACGGCCCCGCCCTTGCCGGCCCTGTTCCCGACGATCGTACAGCCTGTAAAAGAGGCCGAAGCCCTCTGACATTCTATTGCTCCGCCCTTTTCATATGCGTAGTTGCGCTCGAAGAAACAGTTCGTTATCTCAGCCGAACTCTCAAATATCCAAATTCCACCCCCGCTTCCTGAAAGCGAAAAATTCTGCACGACATCGGAATCCCTCAGAATCATTCCCTCAGACTTGCCGCTGAAGGAGAGCCCTCCTTCCATGTTTCCGGTGATAACAGAATCCGAGATCTCCACAGCGCCGCGGCTACACTGCACCCCCCTTTCCCTGTTGTCCTGAAAACGTGAAGAGCTGCAGTTGACGATCGTACGGATCGTGCGGAGGCCGCTCTTCCCGTTTTCCAGAAGCAAGCAGTCTGAAATGCGTAGTTCTCCTCCCACAGCGTAGATTCCCTCTTCGCCGTTCGCCTTGATCTGACAGTCTGTTACTTCGCAGAACGAGTCATTGAGGTTCATTCCCCGGCTTGAATTCGATTCTATTTCACAGTCCTTAAGAACAAGGGTATCAGCCTGAACCGCGTACACTCCATCTGCTTCGTTATCCGATATCGTACACTCATTAAGCTCCGCACTCCCGTAGCATACTACGCCGGGGCCGCTGCTCTCTAAAAACGCACACCGGCGGAACTCCACACTCTCGCTTTCGCTTATCCTGACGCCTCCCGAAGCGCCTCCGCTTATTGTCATACCCGAGATCCGTGTTCCGCCGCGAAGCCCCCGAAGCGTTCCCCGGATGACCGTCCGCTCCCTATCGGCACCGACGATGCTCATCCTGCGCGGGATAATGACATCGCCCACCTGATATACACCGGGAGCTACATTCACCGTTCGCACGACGGTGCCCTCCTGCGCGCAGATATCCCACGGAGCCCCCATATTGGATCCTCCTTCACCCGCCCCCAGTGCGGGTGAGGAAGGGGAAAGCTTGAAGCAGAACCGAAACGCCTGGAGTAGATCGCGGTAAGGATCCTCGGCCGTGCCTGAACCTGCAGAAGGATTCGATCCGTCTACAAAAATCTCCGCTTGCCCGGAACACGCGCAAAGAAGGGGATCGGAGTTGATGTTTCCTTCCCCCGCGGGCAACTCCTGCGCTTCCAGGCACGAGTATGTAATAGTCGGCCGGCAAGTAGGATCAAGCCGAAGCGAGCCTCCCGGATTTTCCCATACAATGCAGCTTGCAATCCTTGGAGCGGCTTCCCGCACGCACGCAATGCCGCCGCCTCCGCGGTCCGCTGCGTTGAAAGCGATCGTACAATGATCGAATACAGGTTCCCCGCCCTTTCCGTAGACACCGCCCCCTCCCTCCTCAGCTTGATTGAACGCAATGGTGCAATCTTTGAACGAAGGGCTTGAGTTATCGATGAAGATTCCTCCTCCCACCTCGCTGTAAGGCCGGTTGGAGGTAACAAAGGTCCCCGAGACCAGGCCCCCCGATCGCTCGATAAAAACAATGCCGCCGGTTGAGTTCTCTTGGATCCTGCAATCGGTTAAGACAGGAGTCCCGCCGCCTCGAACCAACAAGCCCGTTCCGTGGTTCCCGGATAAGAGGCATGAGCTGAATTCAGGAGCACCTCCCGCGCAGACGACTCCGCTTTCTTCATTGAGCAGAACTGTACACCCGCTGAGCTCGGCGCTTGAGTTTTCGAGATAAAGCCCGGCCCCCTTGTTCTCTGCAATCTTGCAGTCCGAAATCCGAGGGGCTGAATCAAAAACATAAACTCCGACCGCAGATCCTCCCGTAATCGAACAGTTGTTGATCCGAGGTGCCTCACCGCCGGAAATCACGATCCCTGCAAACGGCCCGCCTTCAACCGAAACGTCTGAAAGAGCCGATCCCGTACCAAGTCCCCAAAGAGTTCCAGCAAGTACGGTCTGCTGCGGGCCTTCTCCACGCAAGATGACTCCGCGCGGAAAAACTATGGATCCCAGATCGTAAGAACCGGAGGCCAAGTGCACTATACGCTGCGGCTCGGAACCGGTCTCGCATACACCCAATGCGGCACCCATGTTCGTTCCGTTCTCACCTGTTCCCACACAGGGGGAAGAAGCCGAAAGAGAGTAGTCGAAAGCAACGGCTTCCCTGAGATCCCGATACGGCTTCCCTTCCGTCCCGTCGCCGGGCTGCTCTTGAGAAGGATCGACATAGACTTCACCCCTTGTGCCCCAGCCGCAGAATCCGGGATCCTCGTTTATGTTCCCCTGACCCGGAGGCGCTGGATCCTGCTCAATGCAGCAGTAAGATACTTGCACATCCGAGCCTGCGTCTATAGAAAGCA
>CAZGYL010000762.1:0-2614 GCA_964529985.1 uncultured Planctomycetia bacterium
CAGAGCAAACGCGAAGGGGTCACGCAGCATTTAGCTGATTTGTAGAGAAAGGCTCACCCGCCCGGAACGGGGAAAATGCCGCTGATAGTGCTACAATGAACCTCCCGTTTTCAGTGTTGTGAGGGACAAGAGCTCAAGTGCCTCCATGGCTTCGCTCAACGAAATCGCCTCGTCGGGAGCATGCGCACGGCTTAATTGCCCGGGGCCCCACACAACGACATCATGCCCGAACCTGTGAAAAAGCCGGGCATCACAGCTTACATCCCACCCGCGCAGAGGCGGCCAGCGGCGGCCTGCAAGGCGCCAGGACGCCTCCATTGCCTTAAGAAGCGGACAGTGGAGCCTTCCGGCAAAAGCATCGTTGTGAAGTTTCTCGTAATAAACCTCAACGACTTTCCCGGGCTCCCGCACCCCCATGATCCCCAAACGCTCCAAGTAAAGCGCCGCACCCTTTTGCGCCGCCGCCCGGAGCCGCTCTTGGATCTCCTCTATTCCATGTGTGGGAACGAATCCCTGTCCCCCTTCAAGCATAACGGTGTCTCCGTCCGCCCCTTCGGCAAGCTCAACCCGCCCTCCTGCTTCAAAGAGCGCTTTAACAATATAGGCGGCCTTAATGAGGGCGCAATCCAGCTTGTGAATGGCCCCCATATGCCCGGCCTTTCCGAAGACCTCAAGAAGAATAGCGCCTGAGGCTCCGTTCTCGGTGAGGCGCATATGACACTCAACAAGCGGTTTGCCTGTTTCGGGATCCAGTTCCCGCGTCTTGTCGCCGTATCGCCGGCAGTACGCGGCAACTGCGCCGGCAGCGAGCTCTTCGGCCGTTCGCCTTTCCAGGCCCACCACTCTAAATGCAACATAATCGTTCACTGCCGACGGGTGCTTGCCGTAAGAGCCCAGAATGCCGTGACAAGTTTGAACATGGTGAGGCTTAAAAAGCGGGTGCTTGCTTTCCTCTTTGATAGCCGCGCCCTCCTCCTCGAGCGCCAGAATCACAAAAGCTGCAAGCTCAGCAAACCGCACCTTGGGATCGACGCGCCTAAGCTCCGCTTGATACCAAACCGCTCCCCGGTTGGCGGGGAAAACCTCAAGCGACGTAATCTCCAGAACCAAGGCGCTGAAGGAGCGGATCCGGTCATCCAAAAGTGCGGAAAGCGTTCCATTGCCTCCTGTTTCCTCTTCGATCACAAACTGGTAGACCCGCGGCGCCTGAACCTTCAGGCGGAGCTTCTCTTCCAGGGACTTAAGAAGCCGCAGGCAGGTCAAAAGCAGCGCAACCTGCCCCTTATCGTCTGCAGTCCCCCGGCCGTAAATCCACAATCCTTTTCTGCGGGGCGGCACAAAAGGCGCAACCGTATCGATATGGGCGTTGTAGATCATGGGAATGCCCGCCCGGGGTGAACCCGGCACAGACACAATGAGGTTGCTACGGCCCGCAAAGTACTCCTCCGGCGTGTAAGGAGGAGGAGGCTTTGTAAAATCCGGAAGTGAGGTTATCCGTAAATCTATGGGCCTTTTTTCAAAACATGCGCCGGCGGGCAGGTAGCGGGCAGCTTCCGCGGCAATCAGGCTGAGACAAGCGGTTTCTGCGGCTGCAGCCTGTTTCGGATCCCGCCCCGCTGTGGTGTCAATGGAACAGAGCCGCAGCAGAAGATCGGCGAAGTACTCTCGATATTCCTCCGACCGGCACGCTTGCCTCACGGCTTGCGCGACCTCTACCATAGCCTGCTTTCCTGCCATAGGGCCTCCTTTTGAACTGAACGGGCCGCCCACAAGTCGACAGCCGGGACGGCATTGTATCCCAGTTTAATGACCGACGCCCAGGTTCCCCTCTCCGATATTGTCGCAGCACAGGCCGAGAGCCGATAGAATGGAGGAGATTAATGTAGAAGACAACGTTTTATAAGCGTGCATGATTCGTAGAATCATGCTCTCGTTCGTGAAGCCAAGACTGCGAAAGATCTATGTCGGACCTAAGGTTTTGGGCGGGCACCTATAAGACAAGAGTCGTAAGGGTTCAGGTGAACTCGGACCGCTCGGCTTCCGGCTGTCTCGGGATAACGCCCCCTCCCGTCCCCCCCTTCCGGGGGAAGAAGGGGGGGATGCGCCCGCTAATGCGGGCACCCACCGACGAAAGGGTGTCTACGAATTACGCACGGTCATATAGACAAATAACAACCCTGATCGCTTTTGCCTGGAGGTAACGGGTGCGCTGGTCGCTGCCCCTCGGTCGGATCTTCGGTATTCCTATCCGCGTGCATATAACCTTCTTTCTGCTGCTTATCCTGGTGTATTACGTATTCGCCCAGCGGGGGGAGTCTGTGCGCGCAGGTCTCTTCGCCGTACTTCTGACGTGCCTGCTTTTCGGCTGCGTGGTGGCTCACGAACTGGGCCACAGTCTTGCCGCTCGCTTTTTCGGGACGAAAACACGTGGAATCGTGCTCCTTCCGATCGGAGGGGTGGCTCTTCTTGAGAGTATTCCCCGCGAGCCGCACAAGGAGATCATAATCGCCCTAGCCGGCCCGGTTGTAAGCGCACTGCTTGCTGCGACGTTCCTGTCAGTCGCCCTTCACTTGGGGATTCCGCTTACCGCCGACCCGCACCGGCTTACCCCGGG
>CAZGYL010000763.1:0-2605 GCA_964529985.1 uncultured Planctomycetia bacterium
CCCGAGCACCTCGTCGGAGCCTTGCAGAAGCTGGAGATTTTTTCCGGTGCTTCGAAACGCCGTCACAGCTGGCGCCACTTCAGCATTCCTTACCGCATAATGGCGGTTAGAGCCTGGGCTGAAGGAGGCGAGTTCAGGAAGAGTTTCAGGAGGCGGAAATACGCTGCGCTTGCTACTATCGCTTTGTGCACACTTGCCGGTGTTTTCAGCTTGAGTGCTTTGTTTCTAAGCGAGAGAGCTTTTCAGGGGAGAGGGCGGATTCAGCGCGCTGCGATCCGCCTGGCCGGCAGGCGGCTGGCCTGGGAGCTTGAAGAGCTCGCCCTCAGGAGGGTTCTCCACGGGCAGTGGTCCGTACCCGGCGACAGGGCGACCAGAGCGCGCTGGGAGCTTCTGGCGCAGCTCCTTGAGGCGGAAGGGGACTTTGGGAAAGCCTGGCGGGTGCGCCTGTGGGTTGCGCATGGAGCGGAGGTGCCGGCCGATTGGCGCGCAACGCTTCGCAAAGGCGCGCGGTTGGCCTCTGAAGGGCCGGAAGAGGCGATCGTGCTCATGGAATCCTTCCTCGAACGCCTCCAGGTTCGGGCGGTTTATCCGGGCGGACCTGAAATTGTGTTTCTTGTAAGATCCGGAAGCTTGCTTCTGGACGAAACGTACGGTCGTGCTGTTGCTTACTTGATTCTGGCACGGGCATACCGCGGGGTGGGGTGGGCTGAAAAAGCAAGGCGGGCCAGGAGAAAAGGGCTTGATCTTCTGGGGTTTCCGCTTCCTGCAGAAAACACAAAGACCACGTAGATCTTCCTTGACCGACGGACTTAACTCTGCTTGGACGCCGATAGCTCGACCGGCAGTTTGTCGGCAAGAGGGGGTGCGGCGGGAGGAGTGAGGCGGATCGAGTATGCAGGCAGGCGAACGTTCCGCAGCGCGAGGTTGAAGACCTCGCGTTTAAGGGGAGGTGCATGAAAGAAGCAGGCGCCGTAGTTTTGCTCCTCAAGTCTGTGGAGTGCTTCTGCGATTGTGTGGACGGCGGTTACGAGGGGCCAGCGCTCCTCCGGATCGCCTCCCCGCCAGTACCATTTTTCAACGAAAAGTGTTCGCAGAAAGACGACCGCGGTGTTGTATAGACGCGGGGAAATCTCGGGCGGAAGAAGGAGGGATCGGTCCACGTTTTCTTTAAGTATGAAGAGGAAAAACTGCGGTTCCCCTCTGAAAGCCGCTCCCACCGCTACACGGCCGATCGAGCGCGAGCGCAGCTCTTCTTCAAGCTTTGTTCGGGCTTTCCGGCGGGTTTCGGCGTCCCGCCACGGAAAGGTTTGAACTTCGAAAAAAGAGTTTGCTTCGAAGACGAATTTGTTGAGGTCGAAGGAATTCTCCGCAGGCACGAGGTATTGGTATGACCCGAGAGTAACCCCGAAGTCGTAAAGGTTGACAAGATAAAGGAGCGGCCAGAACTGTTCGTCTTCGGTTTCAGGGTGAGTGCGGCGGAGGCTTTCGCGCAAGCGGCGGCACGCCCTGAAATATTCGATGCCGTCCACAAGCACACATTCCCTGACCTGAAAGAAGTTTTGAAGCAGCGAAATATCACGAGCCGCGTTTATCCGCCAGAGCCGTCGAGTCACTCCAGGCGAACGTGCTACAGCGACACTTGCCGCCTGCGAACGCGAAAGGATCCTTTCAACTTCGAACTGCGGGTCTTCATAGAAAGCCACGACGGGAACCTTCTTGCACCCGTGCCTTTTGAGTTCCTTGAGAGCGGCCTCGACACCCCCCGGGGCGGCTTCGACAGCCGGCAGGACGTCCTTTCTTTCGGTTGCGAAGGGATCCACACGAGCCACAAGCGCCGTGCGGGTTTTCTCAAGGCCGGCCTCGCTCCGATAATCAACCCTGCAGGCGTAAAAGGCCGGACCGCTGTCAACCACCCAGTTACCGGCGCCGGGGCGGGGCCCTTCGGGCGTGTGTTCGGAGCTCTGCTCAATCTGTGAGGGGGCTCCAACCGGCACCAGGCCTCTGAATGGGGTGATCCTGGGCACTTTATGTCCTCCCGGGTGCAAATTTTCGTGCTTGAGGCCCGGCGCTTCGGCCCGCGCCGGGATTACCTTTCCTCTTCTGCTTTTCGGCTTTCGCGCGCCCGAGCCTGCAGAGCTCCGTTTGCAAGCAGCGGCTGAAAACGTAGTCTTCTTAGGACTGTGTAATCAAAACTGCCGTGCAGGCGCCGGACCGGGCGCGGGACCGCGATAGAATCCCAGCGCAAGCAAATCGGAGGGGACGGTTGGAGCAGGAAAGAAGAGGGCCCTCAAGGGATAAGCTTTGTTTGGAGCGCAGGGAGCAACTTTCTGAGGAAGAAATCGACAGGCGCCTCGAGCAGCTTTTCAAACCCCACCGCGGGAATCCTGCAATGGAGGCCGTTCGTAACGCCGCTCGGCGGTACCTGCTTGGCGGTGATGGCGCGCAGGAGGCTTCTTCATGAAACAACCTGCTTCACCCAGCCTGGCCTCTTTGATAAGACGAATCCAAGATCTTTACACTCTCCCTCCGGTTGTGGCGCACCTGAGCCGGTTGCTCAGCGATCCTTCTGTAACTGCCCAGCAGGTGGCCGACGCGATAAGCAGCG
>CAZGYL010000764.1:0-2604 GCA_964529985.1 uncultured Planctomycetia bacterium
GGGAAATCTTTTTGCGTACGGAAAACCGGTGACCTTGCAACTGCAAACTCGAGAGCCGTCGAAGCTCAAAGTGAGCTTTCCCTGGACGCTACGCCGGTTTCCCGGGCGGGTGATCAAAAACGGAGTGGTCAAGGTGGAGCCCGGCTCGCCCCGGGTTTTTGAAATCAAACTTGGAACTCTGCCCCGCGGATACTACGAGCTTTCGGTTGAATCAGGGGCAGAGTCTTCTGAAATCGCTTTCGGAGTCGTCACCGACCGCTCGGACCGCGATCCGCCTGCCGGTCCGCTTAACGTCGACGGTGCGACGGCTTGGCTTGAAAGGCGCGGCCGGCACGAAAGCATTGCAAGAGTTCTGCGTATGATCCAAGTAGGCTGGATACGCGAGCGTTTTTCATGGGGCGCGGTTGAGCGCCGCAAGGGCGAATTCAAATGGGGTGTTTACGATAAGGTCGCCCGAGTTTTTTCAATGCACGGAATCCGGGTTTACCAAATCTTCCACGACAGCCCCGCCTGGTCACGCCGCGGGCGGCGCGGATCGCGCAACCCGGAGGACCTTCGCGACGTATACTCCTTTGCCAAGGAGGCCGGCGCCCATTACAAGGGCAAAGTCATAGCCTGGGAAGTCTGGAACGAGCCCGATATCGGATTCTGGCCCGATCTTTCGGATACCTTCTCCGGGGTACAGAAAGCAGCTTACCTTGGATTCAAAAGGGCCGATCGGAATCTCCGCGTGCTTCTTGCTTCTTTCTGCCGCGGCAGGTCCCCTTTTGATGATCACCTCTTTGCAGCAGGAATCCGCAGGTATTTTGACATCTTCAACTGGCACGTATATGCGCCTCCTTTGAAATACGCTTCGATACTTTCCGGTTATCTTGATCTGCTCCGCAGGAAAGGCTGCGCCGGCCGTCCCATATGGCTCACAGAAGCGGGAATCCGCTTAAAGGCCACCGAACCGGGCGGAGAGCTGAGCAAAGCCGCTGAAAAGGAGCAGGCGTATTTCGTTCCGAAGTCTTTTGCATGCTCTCTTGCCGCCGGAACCGACCGTCACTTCTTTTTCGTTCTGCCTTACTACTTGGAAAGAGGGATTCAGTTCGGGGCGCTCAGAGCGGACCTCTCCCCCCGCCCGAGCTTTGTTGCAATCGCAGCAGCAATTGAAATCCTCGGAGAGGCGCGCTTCCTCGGTGCTTATGCCATGCAGCAGGTCGAAGATTACACGGCGCTTGCTTTTCACAACGGCAGTGAGATAGTGCTTGTACTTTGGAGCGATTCGGGGGAGCGGAAGTCGGTATCCATTCCCGTTTTCAGAAAGAAAATCAAGATCGCTGATATCGAGGGTAAGCGCGCATGGAAGAGCACCGAAGGAGGAATGCTCCACCTTAGGGTCGGCCCTGAGCCGCTTTACGTCATAGGGCCCGGAAAACAGATTCTGAAGCACCTGCGCGGCGAGGTCAGAAAACCCGGCAAGATCCAAGCCAATGACCCTGATCCGATTGTCGTGCGCGGCCGGGCCGAAGGCCTCGGACTCGATAAGTCTTCTGACTGTTATTTGGCCGGTACCGTGAAATTCAGCTACAGTATAGAAGTCTGCAACTTAAGCGAAGAGCGGAGTGCCAGAGGCCGTATCCTGATACAGGCTCCCAAAGGCTGGAGGGTTCTCCCCGACAGGTTCACTGCTGCATTACCGCCTATGGGAAGAAAGGTTTTCCAAGCCGAAGTCACACCCGGTGGGCCATGGACTGGAGAGCTCTCTATCAAAATCGCGCCCCGATTCGAGGGTGGGAGTCCGGAGCCTGCGGTTTCATTCTTTCGCTTCGCCGCTAAATGAGGCAGCAGACTGATCAAAAAGCTTTCCTTTGTCTTCCTATGACGATCCGGCGGTTTACGGAAACATTGCGGAGTAAAAGGGGAGGGCTTTTCCCCGGCGGGCGGACTTCCAAATCCACTTTTCCGACATCAGCTAAAACGAAATGAGCTTCGGCCTCAATGCAGGTACAGAACCCGTCGCTCGCTTTTATCCACTCCATTCCAACAAGCTTCTTCGTCCCGGGGAGATAAAGTTCCGCAAGAGAGCCGATCCCCATTGAATTCCCTTGTTCCGGGACGACTCTCACTGAGAGCCAGTTCCGGCGGGCCGACTTGTTCAGGAAGAGATAAGAAGGCCGGTCGGACCACCAAGTGCAGCAAACAGCGTCCAGGCGTCCGTCGCGATCAACGTCCAGAACCGGACCTGCTGCAAAGTACTCCTCGGCCTGGTCGACCGGGGGCGTTTCGAAACGCACAGTCCCCTTCCTAACGCCGAGGTTCCTGCAGATAAACGGCAGAAGGCGGTCTCCCGCCCGAAAGACAACTGCGACAAAAAGGGCCACCCAGGTGTCGTCGTCAAAGTCGGCGGCCTCAACATGCGCATGCTTAAGTTGTCTTCTTTCAGAGCTCCATGAAGGAAATTTGTAAGCCAAGCCTATCTCTTCAGTTCGGTCTACAAAGTGCGGCACTCCGGCTATGACCCTTGTGTTAAGACAAAAATGCACGCGCGCAGGTTGGCCGTGATCTATATGACCGTGCGTAATTCGTAGACACCCCTAGGACGCTGGGTGCCCGCATTAG
>CAZGYL010000765.1:0-750 GCA_964529985.1 uncultured Planctomycetia bacterium
TGGCAGAGACGGCCATACGCCGCTTCCCTCAGATGCTCTGAATACGATCGTATTGATCGATGCGACAGAGTGCAACAATTACCGATCATTTAGTGGCAAAGAGCGGGGACCCATTGAACACGGTAGGAAAGAATTCACCTATACAATCAAAGTAGAATACGATGGTTTGACCAAGGTCATCACGGGAGTCGATCCTGGCCCCAACTGGTATCGTCCCGACCCCGATAGGCCGACCTACACCATAGTCGCCGTGCTCGATAGCAAAACAGTTACCGAGCGGGAGCTGAAGGAACGTGGACTCGCCGGGCCAACAAGGGAGGTAGAGCGGAGGTGGCTCCGTTGACATTCAAGACCTTTTTGCCAGGATTGGCCATGGCCGCCAGTTGCTGCGGCATGGCCGCAGCTTGTCGCCCCGTGATAGAGGGTGCTTGGCCAACAAGTGGCCACACACCGAACAAGGCCACCGCCGCTGACCTCGTGTATCTGGTCCGGCCGGGTGACGCGATCACCTTTTCCGTGACAGCCGAAGCCCCTGGAAGGCATGAGTGGCAGGTAAACAAGCCGGTGCAGGAAGGTGTGGTCGGCTCCTGATTCAGTAGGTCGTGCCGAATCGTAAAGGCGTATGGGAGATAGAGCTTGTTGTGAGGGATGAAGGAGGGGAAGGACATCGCCGGCGGGGGTCTGCATGTTGCCAGCGCAAGAGACGCCGGCGTGCAAAGCAACGCGTTGGTGCGGGCGGCGATAACGCTG
>CAZGYL010000765.1:760-2600 GCA_964529985.1 uncultured Planctomycetia bacterium
TGGTTGGGCTGCCGAGGTCAGTGAAGACGCCGTTGCAGCAGGCTCTTCTGACGCAGCGCGAGGCGCCCGGCCGTCGGGCCGAATGGTCGCAGGCGCAGCGCCCGTTTCCGCCTCGGATGGGCCTAGCGCTTGCCCAAGAGCTAATGGCATCGCGTCGGGCACTCAAGCTGCACCGCTCGGTCGAAACGAACGCGCGTCGGCGGAGAAGCCGAGCTTGCCAGCCGTTCGGGTGCTGCGGGTGCGCCGAGTGTTCCACAACGGTGAGCACAACGCCTTTACCGACCTGTGCCGATTCAAGGATCGCTTCTATTCGACGTTTCGCAGTTGCCCCGATGAGCATGACGTCCGCCCGAGCTCATCGATCATTGTGCTCACAAACAAGGACGCCGAGCGGTGGGAACAAGTCTGCCGGTTCTCGATTCCGAAACCGGACACGCGCGATCCACATTTCTTCATCTTTCGCGGCCGGCTCTTTGTCTACACCGGCACATGGTACTGCGGCGACCGCTCTCCGGCCAGGGACGGGGAACTGGACTTGAACTGCCACCTGGGCTACGCTGTGTGGAGCGACGCCGGCCGGCGTTGGCACGGGCCGCAGATGCTCGAGGTCACCTATGGACATTACGTCTAGCGTGCCGCCTCCTACGGCGGCAAAACCTGTCTGTGCGGCCAGCGCAACCGGGAGTTTGCCGAGGGAAAAGCTGTTCGTGAATCGGTTATGCTTGAAAGCGAAAACGATCTCATTTGGCGTAAGGCGGCGTTGTTGCAAGAACAAGAACAGGGCGAGACGGCGTTCTTGTTCGAACCCAACCGCACCGTGCTGGCTGTGGCGCGCCGATACGGCCATCGCACCGTACAGCTCTGCCGTGCCAGGCCGCCCTACCGCGTGTGGGAACGCAAGGAATTGGGCTCTTACACTGGCGGCCCAATGCTTGCCAGGTGGGGCGGGCGATACCTGTTCGGCGGCAAACGCTGGCCGGAATGCAAGACCACGCTCTGCTGGCTTGTAAATGACCGGCTCTACCAGTTCGCCCAACTGCCGAGCGGCGGCGACAACTGGTACCCCGCGTTCGTAGCCCTCAGCCCCGCCTGCGCGCTGGTCTCCTCTTATTCATCCCGCCAGCGCGAGGAGAAAGGACGGAGAATCACCGCCATCTACCTCGCTGAACTCGAGCTTAGCAGGCCTCCGCACAACCCGGTGCTGCCTCGCACACGGCCGAAGGGAACTGCCGACTTTCTACACCGCTGGGAGCTGTTCAATGTTCACGTCCCTTTTCTTAAAGATGCTCAACAGACACGCAGCATCGCGCAAGAATCATCCGGATCGAATTCTTGAGAGCCTTCGCATACAAGAAGGCTATAGAATTGCAGACATAGGTTCGGGAGGAGGGTATTTCACACTGAAATTTGCCAAGAAAGTAGGCAAAATCGGCAAAGTATACGCAGTCGATAGTCAACCGAAGTATCTGAACTTCATAAGACAACAGGCTGAACGAGAAGGGTTGGATAATATCGTCTTTGTCTCGGCAACAGAGGATGAGGTGAATCTACCAGAACCCGCTCTCGATCTTGTTTTCGCAAGAAATGTGTTCCACCATTTGACTGAGCCGGCCAAATACTTTCGCAATCTTAATAGATTCTTGAAGCCGACCGGCAAAGTTGCGGTGATTGATCACAAGCCGAAGAGCGGGTTCAGTTTTGTTAGTATATTCCGCCACTACACACCTGAGGGAACCATATTGCAGGAAATGGAAAAGGCCGGTTATTTCCTTATGGAGTCATTCGACTTCCTGCCGGAACATACGTTCGTCTTATTCGGATTGAAGTGAGCCCCGCGAAT
>CAZGYL010000766.1:0-2596 GCA_964529985.1 uncultured Planctomycetia bacterium
GGGAGAATCCAAACCGGAAGCAATTTCCTCCAACTCATCGGGCCTCGATCCCAAAAGAACCCGGTATCGGGGCAGGAAGCGTTCAAAGCGCGCAGTACGGGTACACTCCTCCCAAGTCGGGCAACCGGCTTCGTCGCTGCAGCGGTGAGACCTGTCACACTCACCGTCCTGAATAAAATCTTTAAGCCCGCGCACGAGAATGCCTTCCACCTGCATGCTCGGCCATGCCAGAACCGGAGAGCCCGAATTGCCCCCGTAGGCGTCCAAGTTGGCTTGAAAGAAATCGGGCTGCTTGTTCTCGCGCACCGTTGTTTTCGGGCCGCCTGCATACTTCCGCGGCAGACCCTGCGGATGGCCGATGACCACCAGTTGCTGGCCGTCGGGAACCGATCCGCTGCGCCTTACCGCAAGACAGGGGTGATCAACGACCGGCCTGTCAAGGCGCACGAGGGCCCAATCCGCAGCCGCCTCCTTGCGCGCGATTATTCCGCTGCAGAAATAAACCTCGGAAGCCGGAAAGCGCAGGACCGCCTTGGTCTTATCAACCATGACGTAACCGAAGATGAAAACCACACGGCTGCACTCCTCCGAATTTGTTATGCAATGACCGGCTGTAGCAACGATATCCGGGGCCACAAGAAAGCCCGTGCAGTACCCGACGGAAGGCTGCGCCCGGAAAGGTTCCTGCGCGCATAACGGACGGCCTTCGTAATCAAAGTAAAGCTCGGCGAAACTCAAAGTGTTAAGCGAAAACGTTCCGTCGCGATTGTCGGCAAGCGCCTCGCGCTCTGCAATAAGCACGGTGGCGTCTCCGGCTGTCAAAATCAAAGGATCGTTTACCTGGAACTCATCCAGCCTGTCATCTTCACCGTAGATGACTTTTCTGCGCGGTGAACCTTCCGCAGCAAGAAAACGCCCTTGGCCGTTCCATGCAAGCGCGGTATCAGGCGGCACTGATTCAGCCCCGTCAGGCGGATAGGGCTCAACGGCTTGAGCCGCACTCGGGCACTCGCAACTCGACACCGAAAGCACGTAACTCCCTAAGCTTTGCACCTCAAAGCTCCGAGCGATTACAAAGTAGGTGCCCTTTTCAAGCTGCATCGTCAAACATGAGTTAAGATCCTCGCAATCATCATTTTCGGCCAGAAGTTCGCAATGCACATCGCGCAACTCCAGAACCGGATCAAACCGATCCGACTCCAACTTCAAAGTGACCTGCGCGTAGCGGGCAAGCTTCAATTTGTAAACATCGAAGTAGACACCGCCGCGATTGCAGTCATTGAGATCCAGGGCGCCGCGTACCGACTTCCCGCAATCCAGAGCACCTGCAATGCAATTTTCGCGCAAGCAGACAGGCTCCGAGCATTCGGTGATGCGCAGCTCATAGGGCCCAGTTGCATTGCCTTCGAAGCCCATTACTCCGATGAAATAGCGCCCCGCGCTGAGGACGACATCCAAACAGGAATTCAGATCCTCGCAGTCATCATTGAAAGCTGTAACCGTGCAGGCATCATCAAAAAGCATAACAAAGGTATCAAACGCTTCCGATACAAGCTCAATCCGCACTTGCTTCCGCTCGGTGAGCTCAAAGCCGTAAAGATCAAGCCGAGTCTCATCAACAACGCAGTCTCCGGCAGACAGGGACCCGCCTGCACTCCCGCCGCAGCTTATGGGCGTCGCCTTACATAAGACACAGGGGGCCTGCTTGAAATCCAACTTCCGCAAGAGGCGTGTCCTCTTTGCTCCACCTGCCTTCGGAGCCGGAGCGGCAGCACATACAGCGCCGGGCGAAATCAAAAACAAGAAAGCCGCCGTTCCGAGAAAAGCACCGGCGCCCTGACCGGTACGAAAACGCCTCCTCATGGCTCCACCTCCCTGTGCGCCGCACCCTCAGTCATTATCGATCAGATCCACCTCAAATGAAGCGAAAACCGGATAGTGATCCGAAACGGAACGCGCCTCTTTGGCCGTAAGTCCGAAATAGTCATCGAACATGAAAACTCCTGCTGAGTCCGGCACATACCGGTATCGCTTGACAGGCTCGGCCACGATAATGCGATCCCGCGTGCACGTACTCGCACCGACAGCAGTATCATAATCATTCCCGATGAGCCAAGCGAACCGCGGATCACGCAGCGGGTGATCCGGATCGTTTTCGTTGAAGGCTGTACAATCCGCATTCAGGTCGCCGACAAGAATAATATCGGGATCGACCTCGCCCGCTGCGAGAAGCTCCGCGAGAACCTCTGCTAAACTCGCAAGCTCCTTGTCGGTATCAATATGATTTGCGTGTATGCAAATGAGAGTAAAGTCGAAGTTTCTTGCATTGAAGGACGCAAGAAAAGGCAACCTGAGAAAATCGCCTCTCCGAGCGGAATACGCCCACGCCCTCTTGCAGGAGAGACGATCTTCTCTGAAGAAAAGAGCGTACCTTTCATTGGCACCTACATCGGGGCTTGATATCACTGAATACGGGCGCCGGGGATCGGCATTAACCTTTTCCAAAAGCAGGGCGGCGGCCTCCGAATCGCGTATCTCTTGGACCGCCGTGAGGTCGTAAAGCTGAACTATTGCAGATACGACATCAGCGACTTTC
>CAZGYL010000767.1:0-2583 GCA_964529985.1 uncultured Planctomycetia bacterium
ACCGTCCGGTTTTGGCTTTTCGCCAAAACCGGACTCGGGGCGCCTGGCGGGATCTCTCCGCCATCCGCTCCCGTATTCATTGGACGAGGCACTTATGGGCCCCTCTGGCTTGCCCGGGCGAATCGTAGGAAAGTGGTCTCTGCATGAGACCGGCAGGACCTAAGGGCCGGCCGAAAGAGGCCGTTTCTTTGACACTTCTGCCAGGCGGTCTTACTAAGGGACCTCGCAGCGCTCGCTTTGTTTTTCAGCGTAGCGTTCGGCGATGGCCATAAAGGTCTTTTCCTCGGCCAGAAAGGCATCTACGATCCGAGGGTCGAAATGCTCCCCGCGCTCCTGCATGATGATCTCCCGCGAGACGTCATGAGGGTAGGCTTCTTTGTAGACGCGGCGCGAGGTCAAAGCGTCGTAAACATCGGCCAGGGCGACGATTCTTCCGGCAAGGGGGATTTCCTCGCCCCGCAATCCGAACGGGTAACCCGTCCCGTTGAAACGCTCGTGGTGGGTCAAGATGATATCTCTGGCTATAGTCAGATAAGATACATTGGGGTACTCCTTCACAATGGTGTCGAGGGTTTCACCCCCCAGAATAGTGTGACGTTTCATGATCTCGAACTCTTCCTCTGTAAGAGCGGAAGGCTTCAGTAGAATTCGGTCGGGAATCCCCACTTTGCCGATATCGTGGAGCGGGCTTGTGAGATAAATCGTGTAAACGAAACCGGGCGAAATCTGATCCTTGAAATCCGGGTGATCCTTCAGTCTGCGCGCAAGAACGCGGGAGTACTCGCGGATCCGCTCCAGATGGTGGCCTGTTTCCGGATCCCTTGATTCAGCCAGTTTCGCAAGTGCGAAAATCGCAAGGTCCCTGGTCTCAAGCGAGAGAATTCGATCCGCGGTCCGAATCCTTATCTGAAGCTCCACGGGATCGAAAGGCTTTACCAGAAACTCATCCGCTCCGGCTGAAAGCCCTTCGATCACATCCTCGGTACGGCTGCGGCCGGTCAGCAATATCGTATACACATACCAGGGAAAATCTTGAGATCGGATCCAGCGGCAAAGCTCAAGGCCGTTCATTCCGGGCATCATCCAGTCGGAGATGACCAGGTTGATTCGTTCCCTTTCGATGATGGGAACTGCCTGCCGTCCGTCAGAGGCCTCGATGACTTGATGCCCGAACGAACGCAAAGCTGCAACAAGCAGCTCGCGCGAAATGTCATCGTCTTCCACAACAAGTATCCGCACTGCCTGTCCTCCGCTGGTCTCTACCCGCCCAGCCGGGCCTCCGGTTGGACCTCCTCGCTGCTGCGGTTCTCCTTGGCGGCTTGAGCGCGCGCCGCAAAACGCCGGTACGCGTCGCTGAGATCGCAAAGCAGCGAAACGGCCTCACCCATACGCCCCTCTCTTGAAGCCTGCTCAAGCTGCTCGGCTATCTCACGCAGAAGGTGCGCACCGATATTCGCCGCCGCCCCTTTGAATCTGTGAGCCGCACCGGCCGCTGTTTCTCCGTCACCGCGCCCGACAGCTTCCTCCAACTCCTTTATGTCCTCTTCCGCCTTCACAAGAAATTTCCCTAGAAGCGATCTGGCAAGTTCCTCGTTTCCCATGCAACGCCTCAGAAGCTCATCGAAGTTCAAATCGCAAGCCGCACCGCCGTCGGCTTGCGGCTCGGCGGGGGATTCAAGGTGCTCGTTGCCCACGCTTTTCCCTACGCCGAAATATTTCTCCACAAGCGCTACAAGCTTTTCAGGATCAAGCGGCTTGCTTATGTAATCGTCCATGCCGGCCTTCAAGCACCGCTCCCTGTCGCCTTTAACGGCGTTGGCCGTAAGTGCGATTATTGGAATGCGAGGGACCTTTCCTCCTTCAGCCTGCTCCTCCTCCCACTTGCGGATCTCGCGCGCACATTCGAATCCGTCCATTTCGGGCATGTGCCAATCCATCAGGACCACATCGTAGCCGCCCTTCTTCACCGCCTCCAAAGCCTGCCTGCCCGTAAAAACACAGTCGCAACTGAAACCCGCATTCGTGAGAATCTCAACAGCGATCTCCTGATTGATCTCGTTATCCTCTGCAATAAGTACATGACCGCGCGATTGTTTTCTTTCACCGTGAGGCTCGGTACTTTCCGCCCGGCTTCGCTCCTCTCTCCGCCGGGCTGCGCCGATGCAGGCTGTAAGCGCGTTGAAAAGCTCGCTGCGGCGCACCGGTTTGGCCACCGCCGCGAAGAAACCCGCCTTGCCGGCTTGCTCATCGGCGGTATCGGAAACAGTTGTGACAAGGAGAAGCGCCGGCTTGCCTGTTCCTTCCTGCGTTAGAATCTTCTTGCCGAGGGAGAGGCCATCACACCTGCCCAACCACCTGTCAATAAGCACAACTCGAAACGGCCGCCCGGCTTGGGCTTCGGTTCGTACGAGCGCAAGAGCTTCGTCCGGATCGCCCGATCCTTGTACCTCGCACCCCCACGAAGCCAGAAGTCCCTCAAACATGTGCCGTGTAGCAGGGTGATCATCGACGACCAAAACGCGCAATCCCGCAAGGGCACCCGCCTCTTCCCGCTTGCCTTCGGGGATCGGCGCCAGAGGGAAG
>CAZGYL010000768.1:0-2583 GCA_964529985.1 uncultured Planctomycetia bacterium
CTCAGTTTTTCCGCCTTAAGAAAAGCCCGATCAACAGACTCTTTTTCCTTGATCGCCCTCAGGTCCCAGCCCTGCGCCTCCTTCAGAAAGGCCTCGAGGTGAGGTTCCAAGCAGGAACTTGCGAAAATGCGCGCAAGTAAAGCCGCCTTCTCGGCTATAAGCCGCGCCTCCTCCTCGCTGCCTTCTTTTCGAGCATGCAGAAACGAACGCATCAACCGGGCAAAAAGTATTTTTCCCGCCCGCCTGTTCCTGCATAAAGCCGTGCTCAGTGCAGCCGTATCACCCTTCCCCAGGAGGCGCGCAATCTCCGCCGGCCCCGGTTTCCCGCCGGAGTACAATACAATAAGCAAGAAAAGCGGCCATACTGCTGCCATGAAAGGTCTCCGTTATCCACCAACGCCTCCTCTTGCAATTATAGTGCTTTGGGAAGGCGCGCAGAACGGGCCCACAGGGCCGTCTCAAACAAACGGCCCTACGAAAACGGTACTGTCCGCTTATGTTTACGGAACGAGGTTTTCAGGCCGGGCATTGCGGCCTCCGGGGTGCAAGCGGTTTAGGCTTCGACCCCCGCCTTACAATCATTATAATGCGTTGTGGTCCTGGGAGTTTTTCCGATCGGGCGCTTGACCACCGGGGCCGCTTCCGGGGCGAGCCCGGCGTGGCCCACGCTGGAGGCAAAGCTTCAGCCCGTGAGAGGTGGCGGCCCCGCTGAACTTGAGACTTTGGGAGGGCTATCCGTTGACGGCCCGTGTACCTTGCGCCTCCTGTCCTTTCTGGGCGAAGGGCTGCCGCCTCATGCTGGAAGGTCGTCTGGCTGAGCTGCTTGACCGCGGAGCCTGCCGCCCCACGGAGTGGATTGCAAGCTGGATCCACAGATTGCTTCAAAATACAGCGCCCCATTGGAGCCTTGACAGCGAGGATCTCCTCCAGGAAATGCAGGTCTATCTGCGCGAGGGAGGGCTCAAACTGCCGGAAGACTTGCCGCCTGACGCCAAACACCTGCGCCGTTATCTCCGGTCGGCTGTGCTCAACCGCATAAGCGACCTGCTGCGGCACCAAAAAGTCATCCCGAAGGTCCGCTGCGGCGCCTGCCTCTACCGCGGAGCACGGGGAACCTGTATGAAGGCTACAACCGTGGACGGAGCAGGCGGGATCAAACCACACCCGCACTACGGCCGTGCGGTTGATCCGGGGGCCAGCCCCGCAAGCCTCGATCCGCCCTGCAGCGAGTTTTTCTGGCGCTACCGGCCGCTCAGGCTCGATGAGATAGCCGAAATAAAAAAGAGTGAAGCAGCTCCTGATGATCAGGGCACGCAGGAGTTGAAGAGCATTTTGGCCGGCGCCTTGGAAGAGCTCGCCTCAGGGGGGGCGGCCCGGTTCCGGCAGGCTTATTTTCTTAAAAAGTACTTTCTGGACGGCCGCCCTGCGACCGAACTCGCCAGGGAGGCCGGCCTTAACGAGCGAACCGTACGGCGGCACATTGCAGCAGGACTTGGAGCGCTTCGGCGCATTCTGGAGGAAAAATACGGCGTGAAACCTGAGGATCTCGATTAACCCGTCCGCTTGGGGCGACCCGTTCCGTCTAATCTAACGGCGGAGAACCGAATGCAGAAGAAGGAAGTGAGGTTCCGGTGAAACACGAGAAGCTTGAAAAACTCCTCAGAGAGCACGGTCCGGCGATCAGCCGCCGGTTCAGAGAGGCTGAGGATCGGCCCTGTCCTTCCGCAGAGCTGCTTCAGGCTTTCGCCCGCGGAAAACTGCCCCAGGTTGAGGCACGCCAGGTGGCTCATCACTTGCTGAGTTGCGAACCATGCAGCCGACTGCTCTTGGCATGGCGGAAGATCGAAGAAGAAGACGACATGGAGGAGGCACTTATTGAGGCCCGGGAAGAAAGAGAAAGAAAGGGCTGGGCGGCTGTTTTCTTCAAGCGCTACAGATACAGCACGGCTGCGGCGCTTGCAGCGGCCGCCCTGCTGCTGCTTGCCTTCTTTATATGGCCGCAGGGAAAACCCTTTTACCTTGAGGCTCAACTTGTAAGCGCGGCCGGGACCCTTCGCTCGCCGGTCGTCAGGACAGGTGAGGCGGTGGCCCTGAACGTAAAAATCCCCAAAAAAGCCTACTTGGTTGTCTTCGCAGTAAACGGCGGGCAGGTGGAGCAAGTTTTTCCTGAAAACAAAACCGCTGAATTTGAAAAGGGCACGGTGAGAGTGCCCGGCCCGCACGACGCGTGGCGATTGGAAGACTTCAAACCCGGACGTTACGCTTTTGTCGTCGCCGCCTCACGGAGGCCTCCGAGCGAACAGGACGTTGCAGGTGCCCTTGAAGCTCTCCGGCGATTGCCCGTCAAGCATTCTGAAGACTCGCTCAGAACGGCGCTCGCCGATTATTTTGAGGCTGTATCCGTAGTGCCCTTTGTTGTGACGCCGAAGTAATCCGGCAGTCCCTGTTTGCTTCAGCTCAAGAACCCGCCGCTCCTGCACCTTCCTATATGACCGTGCGCAATTCGTAGACACCCTTTCGCCCCTCGATGCCCGCATTAGCGGGCGCATCCCCCCCTTCTCCCGAAAATCTAGTGGGTGCGGA
>CAZGYL010000769.1:0-2573 GCA_964529985.1 uncultured Planctomycetia bacterium
GAGCTCAGGCGGAGGAAACGTATTAATCCTGTGCCGGGTTGTAAGCTGCGCGCAGACTTTGTAAACAAGCTCGGAATCGGGAACCGCTTTCAACCGGCCCTGCTGCACCTGCCGTCTGTACCATCTCAGAATACGCCCCGCAGGCGACCCGAAATGCGTCTTGAGTGAAGCCCTTTCAGGCAACGTAAAAGGCAGAACCCTAAGCTCGATCTTTATCTCGAAAGCTTTTTCCGAATCGAATTCAACGGTGCAGGCGCCGCGGTACAGGCCGGGCCGGGCTCCCCGGGGGACATAAACATCGACCCAGAAAGTATGCGTTTGGTCCGGTGGAAGCTCAAAGGGGACGGCTTGAAATCTCCCTCCCTCAAGGCGTTCTCCCGTAAGGGGGTGCCTGAAAGGAATCAGAGCGTCGGGATACCACCCGGGTACATAATCTTTATTCCTGTTGGTGCCGCGTGTTATATGAAGCTGGTGCGCCCGGTAGAGGACGATGTTTTTTCGAGAGATCCGAGCACCTTCAGGGCCTTTGAGATCCTTTGCGCGTATATCAAGAATCCTTTCCTTCTTGTTGCTTCGTACCGCGATTTGAAAGGACTCCCATTCGTTGCGTGAAGCAACAAGGCTTGCTTCCACACACTTCCCGGCCGCAGCGCTTCTAAGAAGACGCTCCCAGGAGTTTACACACCAAACCCGAAGCCCCGGTCCGCCTGCGGTGCAGAAAGTCGGGGGACAGAAAAGCAAGATTACAAGTACAGCACGTAAAAAACCCACCAATTGCCGGGAAAACCACATCTCCAAGCTCCTCCCCGCCGAAACGCACCACCGGCGTTCTCAAGTCCCTTGAAAAAGAAAGAGGGCCGCAGATCCACCCTGCGAACCTGCGGCCCTCACTCTGCTTACGGCGTGCAAGGTGTTGTGCACGGCAGTGTCACATCCTCAACCGGATAGAGGAAGCAGCCGGTCGCACCCGCCGGGATCAAGCCGGCGTCGGGTGCGATCAAAGAATCGCCTGCAAAAAGGAAACTAAGCACCTTGACCGGGTCGCTTATGTCAACCGAGCCATCATCGTTGGCGTCCATGTTGGCCGTGCAACATGGCTCCTTGCACGGGTCCTCGGTGCTCCCGAAAAGGTGCCCCAGCGTGCAAACCGCATCAGCGATGTCAACCGATCCGTCGCAATTGGCGTCACCGACAAACACCGGTGTACCCGGCGGCGGTGCTGTGATCGTGTCGGGACCGGCTTCAAAGTTCCCGAGAACCTCGTCGGGCGAAAGCGCATAGTTGTAAATCCTGAACTCGTTATACTGCCCGTTGAGAAGAGGATCATTCCACTGAGCCCGGCCCAACCAGTTGTTGACATCCGGGATCTGAGGAAGCGAGATATGACCCTGGCTGTCTTCGGCGACCAACCTGCCGTTTACATAAAGCCTCACCACAGCTCCCCGGCCGTCATCGCCGTCCCAGGTCAAAACCACGTGCTGCTCCACTCCATCTGCAAGCTGCCCGGTCTCAACCCAGCGCTCTGCGGCCGTCGGCCCGTCTCGGTACCCGGCTCGCAAGGTACCGGGACCGCTGCGCGGGGTCATGAATATGTAAGTGGAATTGGGTGCGGCGGGAGAAACATCTTCTCCTTCGTCACTCGTTCCGAAATCGAAAATCCGCTGCCAGCTCGAATCGGTCGGCCCATACCAGGTAATCCATGTTTCAAAGGTCGCATCAGGACCAAGCGCGCTGATGATACCGTTGGGTAGATCGATATACGCCCCGGGCGGCGGTTTGTCCGGATTGGCGGGATCAGGGAAAAGCCCCCTGTCGTTCGATCTCTGGCTGCCGTCGTTTCTCAAGACGGCTTGACCGTCCTGGAACACAACGTCTCCGTATGGAGTGCCATCCGCCCCTCCGACCGAGTCGGTGGCATCTTCGGTGAAGCTGTACCGGTGAACAGGCCCGGCGGCCAAATCGGCCGGCTGTACGAAGTGCACCGGCCAGCCGGCTTCAGCCGTTCCGACATCGTCCGTAATCCTGAGCGATACAGTGAAATCTCCGGGCTTAGGATCCGGCAGCGGGTATCTGATCTCAAAGGTAAGCGGCGCCAGTTGGGTTATATCGACGCCCGAAGGTTCAAGGACTTCCAGGGTGGGTGTTCCTACAGCGGATACATTAACCACCCTGACGTACTCCGTTGCGTCGGCATAGTAGAAGTCCTCGAGGGGGGCATCGAGAAATTTCGGGGGAAGTAGCGGAAAACCGGGGCGCTCTTGCTGGTAATTGTGCCTTATTTCATAGAGAGACAGCACCCCGTCGTGTATCCTCAATTTCCCCACCGCCAGAACCCCCCGCAGCGGGAAGTTCAGGTTGATCCCGTCAGGCTCGATCTGAGCAGCAACCGTGATCTTCGTTCCCCCGTGGATGTTAATCACCCCAGGTCCCAAGTACTCGTTGTTTGTCTCCACGCCGTCGACGTAGACGCGTGTTGTAGCTCCATCGTATGTTGTCGCCAAGTGGTGCCATTGTCCGGCCACGGGCACGGTTCCCCAACCAATGTCGGGACTGCACCAATGACCGATCGCTCC
>CAZGYL010000770.1:0-1529 GCA_964529985.1 uncultured Planctomycetia bacterium
GAGCTCGCCTTCCACTTGGCTCACTATGTGCATCACATGGCTGTACCGCTCGATGACCATGTACTGGGGCCACCTGACGGTCCCGTACTTTGAAACCTTTCCCACATCGTGCCGGCCCAAATCAACCAGCATGCGGTGTTCGGCAAGTTCCTTTTCGTCGTTGAGCAACTCGCGCTCAAGCTCCCGGTCCTCTTCGTCGCTGCGGCCGCGCCTGCGGGTTCCTGCAATCGGACGCACGCAAACCGTCCGGCCTGTGACTTTTACCAGAGTTTCCGGTGAAGAACCCAAGATCGCGAGGTCCTCCCCCTGAGGATCCAGCGACTCGAGGTAGAAAAGATACGGCGAGGGGTTTGTCGCTCTCAGAGCTCTGTAAACCGTGAAAGGATCTGCGGTGACCGGCAGCCTGAAGCGCTGCGAAAGAACGATCTGGAAGATGTCGCCTGCGCGGATAAACCCTTTCGCCTTTATCACCGCCCGGCAAAACTCCTCCTGCGTGACGTTGGCTTCAGGTTCCACCCGACCCGAACGGCGTGCAAGCGGGAAAACTTCGGTCTGGCACCGCAGGAGTTCCTCGACCTCGTCCAGCCTGCGCTGAGCATCTCTGAAAGCACGCTCAGGAGTACCTCGCTCCCTGTCCACAAACACGTTCGTGATGAGGTGGATGCGGTGTCTCAAATGGTCGAAAGCCACAATCGTGCCGAAGAAATGGAATTCACCGACCGGTTCGTTTCCGCCGTGCCTGTCCGGGATCTTCTCAATGAGCCGGATCGCGTCATAAGCGACATATCCCACCGCTCCACCTGAAAAAGGCGGCAGCCCGCGTTCCTCAACCGGCCAAACCGAAAGCGCCTCACGCCGCAAAGCCGTGAAGAAATCTTCCTGTTCCCACCTCCGGCCGTCGCTCTGCAACCACTCGCAGCCCTCCGGGTAGCCCCTCAAGATCAGGTAGGGATCGCGGCCCAGGAACGACCACCGCCCCACTCTTTCACCGCCCTCCACGCTCTCCAATAGAAACGCCGAACGGGCGTTTCTGCGAACTCTCAGAAAAGCTGACACAGGCGTCAGAGTGTCAGCCAGGTAGCTTCGCGAAACCGGAATAACGCGGCCCGGCTGCCAATTTGATCGAAAAGTCTGCCAATCCATGTAATCGCTCCTGCCGCAGGGAGAAGGCCTTTCCAGGTACGCGGCCCGTCCCTTTATCTCTCCCATTCTCCCGTAATTCCAGCCTTCTGTCTGCATGCAAGGCCGGAGGGGCCGGCACCTTTCTTCACAAAGCAGGTATCGGCCCGCTGCAGTCCGGACGCCACAGAGAGGGCGATGCCTTGAGCTCAGGGCTCAGGCGTGTTTTCATAGCCGGGCTTCGTAAGCCTGCCGGCCCTGCGGCCAAGCTTACAAACTGCGGGTGTAAGTCGTTTAGGAAACGCTGACTGTGGAGAAACGCTGACTGTGGAGGATTCCAAAACGCTTCCCGAATCCGTCCAGTTGGCTGTAGTCGGAGGAGGCGTTACAGGCCTCACGGCCGCACTCCT
>CAZGYL010000770.1:1539-2573 GCA_964529985.1 uncultured Planctomycetia bacterium
AGGGAAGAATACCGGATTGAAGACCTGCTCGTGCTTGAGGCCTGCCGGAGAGTCGGAGGGAACATTCAGACCGAACGGACAGACGGGTTTGTCGTCGAACACGGCCCGAACGGTTTCTTGGACAACGTGCCGGAAACTCTCCAACTGGCCCGCAGGCTTGAGCTGCAAGTGCTTCCCTCAAACCAAGCGGCCTCAAAGCGTTTCCTTGCTGCAGGAGAGGGTCTGATTCAGATCCCCACCGGGCCTCTCTCCTTCCTCTTCTCCCCGCTTCTTTCACTGCGCGGCAGGCTTAGAGTTTTCGCTGAGCCTTTTGCCCGCAGGCCGCCGCCCGGCGATCAGACGGTCTTCGACTTTGCAGAACGACGCATCGGCCGTGAAGCCGCCGAGACGCTGGTGGATACCATGGTGCTGGGCGTTTATGCGGGTGATTCGCGGGAACTCAGCCTTCAGGCCGCTTTCCCGAAAATGGCACGGCTCGAACGTGAATACGGAAGCCTCGTTCGAGCTCTCATCGCCCTTTCGTTTAAGCGCGGAGGATCAAAGGGAGGGCCGGCAGGTCCCGGCGGGAAATTGACCTCCTTCCCCGAGGGTATGACCGAGCTGGTCCAAAGGCTCGAGAGCAGGCTCCAGGACAAGGTGACGCTTGGTGCAGCGGTCAAGCAGCTCGAAGCCGCACCCACCGGCGGGTATCTCTTGCATACCGCCGGCGGAACGGTGCGCGCCCAGAAGGTGCTCATTGCAGTGCCGGCTTCCCGGGCTGCAGCGCTGCTGAGCTCCTCCTGCCCGGCTGCAGCCTCCCTCCTTCGGAGTGTTCCCAGCGCGCCGGTTGCTGTAGTGGCGCTTGCTTTCAAGCGAGAACGTTTCCCCCACCCGCTTAACGGTTTCGGTTTTCTCGTGCCTCGCAAAGAAGGCGCACGGCTCTTGGGCTGCCTCTGGTCAAGCAGCATTTTCAGCGGTCGTGCCCCCCAGTCTCATGTTCTCCTGCGCTGCATGTACGGCGGCCTGAGGGATCCTGCGGCGGTCGCCTTACCTGA
>CAZGYL010000771.1:0-2562 GCA_964529985.1 uncultured Planctomycetia bacterium
AAATCTCTCCGCCATCCGCTCCCGTATTTATTGGACGAGGCACTTATGGGCCCCTCTGGCTTGCCGGGGTCAGTTTTGCGAACGGGAAAGTCGTTTCTGGATCAGGCAATATCAGCGGCTTTCGCCGGCGCCTTTTCACAGGCCGCCGGGAGGGGGTAAGCGTCTGGGCATGCCGCCGGGCTCATTGGAAGGAGGAAAAGAACGGCCTTTTAGAACCGCTTTTCCGTGAGGCGGCTGAAACTCCTGCTTCCAGTTGAAAGGACCGCCTGTAAAGCGGGCCGCTGTATCGTCCTCCGCCCAAAGGGGGCAGGGCACCAGAGGGTCATTCGCCGCCGGACAACACTCGTATAAGTAGCAGTAAGTGCACCCGTTCATGGCGATATCTATTTTATCACAGGGGAGCGCCGGGAAGAGGGCCGCGATACCCTACTTCCAGGCAACGCCGGCAAACATGAAGGCAATGTAATCCAAGGGCGCTGCAAACGGGCACCTGTTTACATTATCAGCCCATTCGACTATACTCGTAGATTATCCGTTCCATTACGGCGGCGGAAATCGCCCTATCGGGAAAGCGTGGCAAGGAAAAGCTGGGGTCGCTGGGGCAGCCGGAGACAGGTTTCCGGCTTCCCCCTTTTTTCTATAGGCCGCGCTTGTCAGCTCCTCAAAGACCGCCGCGGGTTTCCCGGTTCCCCGTATGTTTTTGTTACACCAATCCGGTGACGGAAATCTCAGGTCAAGGCTGTGCTTGCGGCGTCCGTATCTCCCATTTCAGGATCCTTGGATCTTCAAGGGCTTTGTCGATCTCGCTTTCGGTGTACCCGAACTTCCGCAGGAAACGGCGTTGCTCTAAGGGCGGGAGTTGCATGAACCGGTCAAACGCCTCTTCGAGAAGCTTCTGCTTTTCCTCTTCGCTGTTTGGATTGCCTTCGACAAAAACAACGGTCATGGCTTCGAACCTCCCAAACCCTGCGCCCGACCGAACAGGAGCGCCCTACTGATTGCTCAACATCACCGGATCCGCTAAGTTTTGTATTCGGCCCGACCGCGCTTAGGCTTGAAGCAGAGAAACACATCGTGAGACTTCGGAAACCCCGTGACAAACACTCGAGCACCTCTTTGGCCCAGGAGCTTTGAACTTTACCGGAGCTTTCAGGAAGCGGTTCGAAGCGCCCGGAAGGTTTTCGTCCTCTGCGAAATCGAGCCGACAACGCGCTGCAACGTTTCCTGTTCGTTTTGCCCCCGCAAGGCTCTGAAACGACCGGCCGGGGACATGACCCCTCAAACTGCGGCCCTTATAGGCGATCAGCTCGGTCGCAGGCCGCCGAAAGCAGTGATTCTTAGTGGATTCGGCGAGCCTACGCTGAACCCTGCGCTGCCCGATATTGCAGGTGCACTGGCTGAAAGGCTCCCCGTTCCTGTAGGAGTGACGACCAACGCAACGTTGCTTGAGCGTTCTTTGATTGAGTCTCTGCTTTCAGCCGGCGTAGGATTTTTCCATGTGAGCGTTGCAGCTCTTGATCCCGGCACGGCCCGGAAGGTCACCCCGGGCGTGGACCCTCTCCAGGTTGAGGAAAATCTGTACACTTTGATATCAGTATGCCGCGGGCGCGTGCCCGTAGCTGCAAACGTGGTCGTCACCGAAGGGAACCGCGCACATGCGCGCGATCTTTGCCGCAGGCTGAAGGCTCTGGGTATCAACTCGGTTTACCGCACCCCGGCTCACAGCAGGGGCGGGGCTCTGTACCGCCCCGACCGCCCCTCCTTGAGGCAGGATTGCTGGGTTTACCGGTACACCATGTTTGTTGATTGGCGCGGGTTTGTCCTGCCCTGTTGCCATGACCTTGAGGGCAGGGAGATTCTGGGGGATCTCAGGCGTCACACACCGGTACAGATCGACGCTCTAAAGGCCGAAAGAAGGGTGCGGATCCTGAGTTCGGAGCGCTGCTCGTTCTGCGATTTTTTTCTTGCAAGCGGAAGGCGGCCCGGGCCGGCGGGTCCGGAAGGTTGACGTCGGGCCGGCGGCGCGATACAAAATCGTGCCCCCGGAACGGCAGCAGGCGGCGAGCCCCGGACTCGGGCTCAAAGCGAGGAATCAGTGCCGGCAGGTTCGGACATTTACCCCTGAGAAGGTGCGGATAAGAAGCAGGCACATCTGAAGTCTGCACGCGACTTTTTTGCGTTGACCAAGGAGCGGCATTCCAGTGGAAAACCTTGTTACAAGCACAACACCGACCACGGTGAGGACACTGCCCGGTAAACCGACTCCACCGGGTGCGACCGTAACGCCGAGGGGCATAAATTTCGCGGTCTTCTCCCGCCATGCCACCCGAGTTCACCTCTGCCTCTTTCCTGACGGAGAGGCGTCCGAGGAGATCAGAATCCCTTTGGACCCCGAGCGGAATCGTACAGGCGACATGTGGCATGTGCTTGTTTGCGACATCCCTTACAGTTGGGCTTACGGCTGGCGCGTCGAAGGTCCCTACGAACCGGAGGAAGGACACCGGTTCAACCCTCATAAGCTCCTCATAGACCCATACGCAAAGGCCCTTGTCGGGAAATTTG
>CAZGYL010000772.1:0-2555 GCA_964529985.1 uncultured Planctomycetia bacterium
GGCCATCTGCTTATCCATCTCCTCAGGTTGCTGAAATCCAGCGACGCGGCAAGGCGGCCTTCCTTATCGAAGTCAGATTCAGCCGGCCACGGCAGAACGCTTCGGTGCGCCCAGGGCGCATCCACAAAATGCTCCTGCATATTGCGCACTGCAGCCTCTCTGTTGCTCGGGGTTATGTCATAGGCCGGAGGATCGTCCGTGTAATCCCACAACCCCAAAGAAAGATTCATCTTGGAAGGAAACTTCAGGGGAGAAACTTTGAGCTCAAAAGGAATCCGCCCGCTACCGGTCCGCCAAGAAAGCCTCAAGCTTCCGCTGTAAACACCCGGCGGCACTTCTTTCACACAGAAGCGGAGCCACACCTGACGGTTCATACCCGCCGGAACTTCAACGATCCACCCTTCCTTCACGGATCCGGCTTCAGGCAACGCGTCGGCTACAGGCTCCCCGGAAACGGTATCTACGAAAACAACCTCAAAAGGCCGCACGTAAGAAGGTTTAGGCGAACCGGGCAGGCCCTCGAACCAGAACTTCACCTCAAGAGGCTTGTCGGTTGCATTGGTCAGATTGAAAACCCGGGCACGGTACTCCCCCCGCATAAGCGCGATTGAGATCGGCGATCCAAGCGCCTCCGAGGCACGCGCGGCGGGCTCACTCATAGGGGCGATCGGCGCATACCTGTGGCTCCGCCATATCAGAAGCCCGGAGAACCCCCGCGCCCGAAGCAAAGAAGCGTTAAGCGCCAGAATCTCCCTGTGAAGATCTGTTGCAGGAACGATCGAT
The DNA here is from genome assembly GCA_964529985.1 of uncultured Planctomycetia bacterium. Taxonomy (GTDB): domain Bacteria; phylum Planctomycetota; class UBA8108; order UBA8890; family UBA8898; genus CAZGYL01. The sequence goes on from CAZGYL010000772.1 coordinate 784, forward strand.
CTGAATCCGTCAGGCAGGTCCTCAAGATCCTCTATGCGTTTTGAAAGCCTCCGTACCGCTGACAGAATCCGCCTTCGCTCCGAGCCCTCCAACAGTTTCTCAGCGCGCTTGCGCACCGTAGCAAGATCATGCCTGAGCCTTTCCTTTAATCCGGATAAAGTGCGTGCTTTACTCATAAACCTGGAAATATCGTTTACAGGGCGGCCGAACTCTCCACCTTCCGTCCCGCGATAAATTTCTATTTCATCGCAGAAAAAGTACGCCCCCCGCGGTACAACGGCAAGAGTCACATACCGGCCCTCTCCTTTCAGTTCCATGGTGTGATACGTGTAAACACGGTAAGGACTGGGCGGAGGCGGAGCTTTTCTACGGGCGTCCAGCGCGATCAGATCGCCCAGATACCTGGCGGGCTTGCCTTCACAGGAGGCAAAAACGAATATGGATCTGGGCGGAAACACCCCGGCTGTTCCAAAAGCCGTTCGCACCGAAAGGCCGCCCAGTGGGAAAGACTTGCCTAAATCAATGGTTATGATTACAGGGTTTACGTGTACCCAACCCACGGTTTCTTCCTGGACCCAGAAATAGCCCCTCGAAAGCCCGCCGTCTGTAAGCTGCGTCTTATCAGCCGGATCCTTACAGTGGCGATAATTCGGAGGGCGGTTCCAGGAATAGGGCCTCCCGCGCGCCAGGTTTTCCGCTGCGCGCAAGTTGCTTGCGGTCACTAACAAGAGCACAACAAGAATCCGGACTTTGGAAAACCTTTTCATAGACATCTCTCCTCCGCAGTTCGAAAATGCAGGACAGATTATGTATGGTATGGCGGGTTTAAGTGAAATACCAGAGCCCGGTGTACCGGCAAAAGCCGCAGGAGGGTTACGGTTTTTCTCATTCAGGGGCCTACCATCGTATGAGGACCAGCCGTAGTAAATTTCACAAAGTACCTTCCGACCCTCCCCGCCCCAGCCGCCTCTTACATTCCTCCAATATCTCAGCCGTGCGGCTTGCACCTACACGGGCAACCCCCAGCTTCCGAACTTCGAGAAGCGCCTTCAGCGTTCGGATTCCGCCTGCGGCTTTCACCTGTACTCCAGGCGGTGCGTGTCGGCACATGAGCTCGAGATCTTCAAGCGTGGCGCCGCCCGGCCCGTAACCCGTTGAGGTTTTGATGAAATCAGCACCCGCTTCGCCGCATATTTTGCACAAAGCGATCTTGTGCTCGTTTTGTAGGTAACAGTTCTCGAATATCACCTTAACAAGCGCTCCGCCGTCGTGTCCGGCCTTGACCACCTCGGCGATATCGGCTTGCACGTACTTCCAATCGCGGCTGAGAACCTTACCGATGTTGACGACCATGTCCAATTCTTCCACTCCGTCGGCAAGGGCTTGCTTTGTCTCGGCGACCTTGACGGTGGTGGTGTGCCCGCCGTGAGGAAATCCCACAGTCGTGGTGGGCTTCACAGGGGTTCCTGAAAGAAGCTCCGAAGCACGTTTGAGGTAATATGGTTTGATACAAACAGCGGCCACCTCATATCGGATCGCCAAACGGCAGCCCTCCTCGAGCTCCTCATCGGTCATAACGGGATTAAGCAGCGAGTGATCTATCATTTTCGCTATGTCTCGATAGGTGAAATCCATTCGCTCTTCTGCATGCACGGCAAACCTCCCGGCGTTTCCTGCAGCTCTGCCTCTTAAAGGCGGCGTCCTTTCAAGTACCTCTCTTCCCTTACACCCGGTCCTAAAGCAGCCGACTTCTCGGCCTTCATCGAGATGTG
>CAZGYL010000773.1:0-2551 GCA_964529985.1 uncultured Planctomycetia bacterium
CCCTGCCGATGTACCCGGAGCTTACTGAGGACCAGATCACGGCCGTCTGCAGCGAGCTCGTCTGCGTCCTGCAAGCGCTTGCTCCGGCCTGAGCTCGAGTTTATGAAGCTAATTTGTCGACCAAATCGCGTACGTCGTCCAAACTGAAGGGCTTTGCAAGTACCGCCCGAAACCCGAGCTCTTCGGAACGGGCGACCGTGCTGTCTGTAGGATCCCCGCTCATCAGCACGGCTCTGACACCCCCGTGCAGCTCCTTCAGCGCTCTTAAGGTCTCAAGCGCCCCCATGCCTTTTGGAATCCGCAAATCCATAAAAACCGCGTCAAAAGGCTTGCCCCGGGCCAACGCCGCCTTGTACTTGTCCACAGCCTCTTCGCCTGCGGCGGCGAAAACGACCTCGAAGCCCACCTGCCGAAGCATTACACCCAGCACCTGCCGCACTGATTCGTCGTCATCCATAACCAGAACCGCACCCCGAGGTCTCTCGTGCGTTTGGGTTCGGGTGCGGCCCGCTGAGTCTTGTGCCGGTTCCTTACTGCTTCTCCCGGTCATAACGCCTCAAAGTCCCAAGAAAACGGATCAGGGATCTGGTGAACTCTCGTTCATGATACCCTCTTTGCGAGAAGGTGCAAGGAAAGTCCCGTAACTTTAGCGCACCCGCGGGAGCCCGTCCGAGACCGTCTTTTTCTCACTGCAGCTCCTAACCCTCATCTTTATCGGCGGATTCCTCTTCTGCCCCGGGTTACCAGGAAAGGCAAAGTTCTCTCTTCGAGCTCAAGGTCCACGGGAGTTCGGCCGGCGTAATCGCCGTCCAACTCAAACGCCGTGGGCGGATCGGAATCGATTTTGACAGTCTTGCCCGCCAGAAAGCGCACATCCCTCAACGCGCGTACACTGTTTGTGGCGGCAGCCAGAAAGTATTTGGCCAGGTCGGCTATTTTGCCCGAGGAAAAGACGCATACATGAAAAAGCCCCGAATCGCATCTAGCAGCCGTGTCAACTTTGAAAATCCCGCCGTAAAAGGGGGTCTTACTTGCAACAACCAGGCCCGCCCGAAGCGGCTTTCCTCCGTCCACTTGGACAAGAATCTCCGGAGGCCGATACTGCCGGAGCACCTGCAGGATAGGCCCCACATAATGAGTCCGTGCAAACGTCCCGCGCCGCCGGCGTGCAACCTCCTCCGTGACAAGTGCGTCAAAACCTGCGCTTGCAAGCATGAGGAAGCGCCGCGAACCGGCTCGCCCTACGTCAACCTTCTTTATGCGCTGTCTTTCCAGGGCCTGGACAAGGGCTTCCGGATCGCGCGAAAGCCCCAACTCGCATGCGACGACGTTACCCGTTCCGGCAGGCAGGAAACCTACCGGTGTGCTGCCGAGCCGGCGCAAGCCGTTGACCACTTCATTAAGCGTTCCGTCACCACCGACAACAAGCAGCGCACTCCAGGCCCCGTCGGTTTGCTCCACATAGCGTCTTGCATCCCCCGGGGCTCTGGTCAGGAAAGGTTCTATTCGGTAGCCGCGAGCGCGAAGCCTGCCGACCAATTCCTCAATGAGGCTCTTGGCGCGGCCCCCGCCTGCAACGGGATTTCCGATGACCGAGACCTCCATGGTTCCGGCTCAATCGATTTCCCGGGACCAAAACCGCATCCCAAACTCAAACTTTTCGCTTTGCAGGAGGTTTTCTATTTCCCCGGCACAGAAGGCGGCACCACCTGAACGTCGACCGATCGGCCTTCTTCTTTAAGCTTCTTCTTAAGCTCTTCAACCGCCTTTTTCATCGCCTCCTGGACAGCAGGGGCCGGCGGAGCAACCGTCTTCCCGGCCCCAGCTTGCTTCTTTTTCTCTATGCTCTCTTCCATCTTCTTCTTCATTGCGCGCATCATGTCCAGGCTGCGGAGCATTTTGTCGCCCTCAGCTTCCAGGTCGGTTATCTGGCCTCGGTCACCGAAACCATAGACTTTCCAAACGCCGCCTTCAAGGCGCATCGCTATCTGGCCGGTGCTCTCCTCTTCCTTTCCTCTCTTCAGTGTGACGGTCGTAACTGTGACCACAGCCCTATCCCCCTCGCGCTTCACTTCACCGATTGTGTAGCGCAAGAGCTTGTTTTCATCGCTGAAGAGGCCTCCGCTCTTGCCGAATTCTTTGGTTTTGGCTTCGAGCGCCTCCATGATCTTGCGGGCCTTATCAGTGAAACAGGCGTAGCCCGTCTCTTTGCCGGCGCTTCCCTTTTTACCCGCCTCAAGAAACGCCCTTGCAGTCTCCTCGGGCGTAGAACCGGGTCCGCCGGCTCCACGGCTGCAGCCGACTACCCAAAGGGCCGCTAAAACAGCAACACCGAGCTTCAGACTTTTTTTCAGCACTACAATACCTCCGTTTCTCAGGGATTTTGAAGTGTGGCAGCTCACCAGAGGCTCTGCCGGGAACCTCTGCGGATCCTACCTGACGCCCAGGCCTTCGGCAAGAGCACGCAGGCGGTCTCAACGAATGCTTGCTCCCAAAAAAGACGCGAGAAGACGAACTCCTCGGGGCACAGCCTTTGCCTTTTGACGGATCC
>CAZGYL010000774.1:0-2535 GCA_964529985.1 uncultured Planctomycetia bacterium
TGAGCCGGACGGCCAAGCTTGCAGGCGTGAACCGCAGGACCATTTACAAGATGCCCAAGCGCCTGCGCATTGAAACGAAAGATCTCCGCCGCACATGACAGGGCCCGGCGGGCTGCTCCGGCGCCGGGCGGGAAGAAGAAGATTGCCGGCCCCGCGGCCCCAGTGTATTATTTTGGTTTCCGCCCTTGAGAAGAAGTTCTTGCGGCTTTCCGCCCGAAGGATCTGTGCTCCTTTCAGGAGCTGGGTTCGGGGATACAATCTGAGGAGGGTACTATGGCGCTGATTCAGCGTTCCGAGCTCCAGAAGCTTGCTCAGTATGACAGCGGCGGCCGGCCCGTTGTAAGCCTCTATTTGAATGTAACCCCTCCGCGGAATTTCACCTCGGAAATTCGATCTCTTATTCATCGGAAGAAAGAGCAGTTACGTTCCGCAGGGGTTCCCGAGCGCCTGCTGCGCCAGGCCGATGGAAGTTTGAAGCGGGTGGCGGACCGCGTGCACGGTATCACTTCGCTTGAAGGAACCCGACTTCTTGTCATCTTCGCGGGGCCGGACGGATTGTTTCAGGAATACCGGCTTCCGGTGGCCCTCCCGAGCAGGCTTTACGTGGAGCCTCACCCTTACGTCAGGCCGCTTACGCTTCTACTCGATGAATTCGACCGGTACTGCGTTCTCGTTGTAGACGGTAGAAAAGCCAGGCTTTTTACCATGTACCTCGGTGAAATCCAGGAGGATACCGGATTGCTTCACAGTGATACTCCAAGCCGTGTTTCCGAAGATGAGGGCCATGGCGCAAGGGGACCGGGTGTTGCAGGGGTCGAAGCATGGGCCGGCTGGCGGGAGCCTAAGATCCAGCGTCACATAGAGGATCACATTCATAGGCATTTGAAGGAAGTTACGGAACGCACTTTCGAGGTTTTCAAGCAGCAGGGCTTTGACAGGCTTATTGTCGGCGCGCCGGACGGGCGGCGCGGGAAGATCTATCCCATGCTGGAAGGTCATTTGCACAGTTACCTGCGCGCGCGCCTTGCGGGTGTTTTTTCAGGCGACCCCTCGCAGCCTACGGCCGAGCTCACCGAGCGGGCCCTTGAAGTAGCCCGGCGGCACGAACGGAAGTTGGAGAAGGAGCTGGTGCAGCGTTTGGTTGAGGAGAGCCGCCGGCCGGCCGGGCTCGCTGTCTTGGGCATAGAGGGGGTGTTGGCGTCGGTCTTGCGCGGCCAGATCCATACCTTGGTCGTTAAGGAAGATTTTCGTACGAGCGGCTGGGAGTGCCCGAAAGACCGATTCCTCTCTATGAAGGACGGGCGGTGTCCCCATTGCGGCGCCGAGCTTGTCCGTTGCGAAGATTTTGTTGAAAATATACTTGAGCAGGCGCTGGCCCAAGGAGCGGAGATCGAGCACGTGCTCGTCTCGGAAGAGCAATTCGATAAGTACAAAATCGGCGCCCTGCTCCGCTTCCGCATGCCGGAGGGCGCCTCTTGAGCCTTGAGTGCAAAGCACTGCGAGGGCGGAAACACCTTTGGTTGCGGGAGCAACGCCCGGACGGCCGGGGCGGTCCGGCCCTTTTCTTCCCCCCGCGCTTGTTACTGGACGAGTTCCCCTTTTATAACTTTAAGCTCCGCGTCTGCGGGCACTTCGCCCACCTGGGCCGTTTTTGTGGGATCGTAAACCACGGAGGGAGCGCCGATCGTTTCATCGATCACCAGATCGTCGGCAACGCTCAGATCGCTCACCTCCTGCATGACAACCGCCTCGGCGATTCCTTTCACAACGTAGTTTGTGGTACCGTCGGTCAACACGGTTCCGTCTTTCAGGTTTATGAGCGGTTCCCACTTGCCGCGCGATTCGTTGTACTTCCAGGGAACGTGAAGCTCATATCCGTCGTATTCAAGTGTGAAGACCTTGCCGTCATAGGTGCTTTCTCCGTTGATATCGTTTTCCGAGTGGTGTGTATAGGTGAAGCGCAGGGGAGATGAGAAGGTTACGTAGTTTCCGTCGGAGTCTATGACCGTTGCGAACTGATTCCAGTCGTTGGTACCTGTCTGCCATGTATAGTAGATATCAGCTTCGTTGGCCCGCCACCACTCATCCGCGCTGTACTGCGTTGTGGTAAGCGGACTCATGAAGAATCCATCCGGATATTGGGTTTGCGAAAGGTCGATATCGGATCCGATGACCACCGGATCGGCGTCGGAGTCAAGAAGTACGAAGGAAGATGCGTCGAAGGTGTATACCTTCTCGGTAGGGTTTGCCCAATAGGCCTGTTCATCCACTCCGCTCAGTTCGTCCTGAGTGATGGGGGCGTCGGGCGCGTATCCCCAGTAGTAAAGCGTAAGATCTTGCACCGTACCGGGGTAGACGACCTGCTCGATATGGTAGGGTACGAGACTTGCGTTTGTGGGGTTGGTCAGGTCGCCCAGGCGCAGGAAGGAACGAAGCGCTTCACACCACGCTCCTTCCCAAGGCTGGAAGGTTACGATTTCCTGGTCTTGCTCCGGGTAATAATCTACGGCCTGCGTCCCCTGGTTCCTCTCTCCG
>CAZGYL010000775.1:0-2534 GCA_964529985.1 uncultured Planctomycetia bacterium
CCGCTCTACACGCCCCGACGGGATAGCTCTTCTCGCGTCTTCCCTCCTCGCGCATTCCTTATGTTATGGGCAGGTGGGTTGGGCAGGAACCGGCGGACTACCTCCACCAAAGAGGTAAAGAAGCAGATAAACTGCGTCTGAAAGATCCACAGTGCCATCTCCGTTCAGGTCACCCGGGTTCGGGCATATGGGGTTTTCGCAAAGCAGTCCGCACTGCCCGACAATCACCGAAACCATTGCATCGGTCCGGTGACGCCTCAAGCTGTTACAACTGACAACGGCTTTATCCACGACCCTCAACCGGATCGTGTACGCGCACGGACGAAGGCTGCTTGTATCCCAAACGGCGATCACCCCGCTTACCGGAGAGTTGCCCGAGGCGATTCGGACCCAGCCTGAAGCGTCCCCTCCTGTGTACTCAAGCACCCAGTAATCCAGGTTTGCATCCTCCGCAATCCCGCTAATTTCAACTCTCCCTTCGAGGCAAGCACACGGTTCGGGGCTCTTTATCACCGATGTAGGCGGCGTGTTGTCAATGATCAGCTCGAGTTCAGTTCTCTCTTGGTGCCCGCACTGATCCTCTGCGGTTATCCGGATGAAATACTTCCCGTCAGGCACTCCCGTTCCGACCGTATCCCAATGAGCAAATGGGTCGTTGATGACCTTGGTTGTATAGACCGGCGTTCCCGGATCAACCGGCCAGTAGGAGCCCCCGTCGGGACTGAATTCAACCCGGTATTCCAGGGAGCAGTGATCCCACACAGTGCCGTCAAAACACACAGTACCACCCAACACGGCGCCCGATCCGGGAGACCGGAGCTGAAAATTATCGAACTGTTGGTCAAGCCAAAGGCTTGTTGTATCTGACGCAGTCAAACCGGCCGCATTTGTGACGACCAGCCGAATCAAATAATAGCCCTCGGGCAGCCCGGTCGCGTCCCACACACCGAGCACACCGTTTACAACCGGAGTCGTTCCTGTTGCAAATACGGTCCAGCCGCTCGCGCTGTCCCGCGTGTATGACAAGGTGTATTGGGCAAGCGCCCCGTCCGGATCATTCGCCGTGCCGATTATTTCGACCGGACTGCAGACACACTCAAAACCGCTCGGCTTGGTGATTTCCGCGATGGGGGGAGTCACGTCAAGCCCTTCACACAGAACGTCATCGATAGCGAGTTCCTGGCCTCCGATGGCGAAGCTGTGGATAATGCCCTCCAGTAACACGATCCCGCAGCCTTGGCCGGGTTTGTCCGGCGGCTTGACGGTTATCTGAACACCGCCCAACGACGGCGGCAGATCGGCGAAGTTGGCCCGATTGACGCAGCTCCCGTTTACGATCAAATTCACGTTCCCGCCGAATTCTCCATAGGAAAACTGAACGCGGCTGAGCGGCGCGCCGTAATCGAAGTGCACGTTGACGTTGTTGATCCAAAGTTCACCCTTACTTCCACAGGCCGCGCCCTGGCCGCTTACGCTTGCGTTACCGTTCGTCGTAGGATTCGTGCACCCTCCCGGCCCCCAGAAAAACTCTCTCATTGAAAGAAGAACTCCATTGGAGGTGACAGCCGTGCCGTACGGCAACGTAGCTCCCATTCGCAAGTCTTCGAAATCAACGGGCCGGCAGCCGCCTGTAGGCATTACTTCAATGAAGATATTATCCACGACCAAAGGAGGCGCAACCGCACTGCTCCCCCTGCCGTTCGAGTGGCACATGAAATGCAGAAAATTACCGTTTCCCATAAGAGGGCCGTTTACCTTCGCCTTGCCGGCGATCACTAGCTCGTACTTCTTGGCGTCAAGATTCAGATAGAGCTGGAAGCTGTCGTGCCGTCTGGGTGTAGCTTTAGCAACGTCCTTCGTGCCATCCGCGTCTTGGACAAAGATCACAAAATCAGGTTTCTCGGGCGTTCCATTATTCCGGTATGAAATTCCGATTACGGGCGCCCAAATACCGTTGACGTCCTCGACCACCTCAAAATCAGCGCCTGTCGGTTTCATTGGCGCACCGACTACTACATCTACAAAAGCATCCCAAGAAAGCCGTGCCCGTCCGCTTTCAAGCTGCACCGGATTAAAGAAGGCCATGCTCGCCAAATTGTTGGGGGTACTGGCCACAAGAACAGGCTTGCTGCGCAGATCGCCCGCCCCGTCAATCACATCCACCTTCGCCGTTGAATCTCGGATGATCCACGTGGGAACCACGTGGGGAAGCGGATCGGTCGCATCTTGGGTCCGCAGTGCACCCAAGTGTTCTCCATTGAAATCCGCATCGACAAACACCGCCGCAGTAAGGTGCGGCAGAGCCGCAACAAGACATGCACACAATAAGGTCGCAACAGAACAACGCGAACCGCCGGATCTGCCATATCCTGGATACACGGGAGCCTCCTTTCGAATCGACTTGCTGACAACCCCACCTGAGAGCTTGATAATACCGCTGGAACAAGCCTCGTGTCAACCTAAAAGAAAACCCGGGCTACTTATATAAGTGTGCATGATTCGTAGAATCTTTCTCTCGTTCGCGGTCAAGACTC
>CAZGYL010000776.1:0-2528 GCA_964529985.1 uncultured Planctomycetia bacterium
TGTCTTGATAAAGGACAATCACCTGGTCGCCTTGGAACTTCTTGAAGGGCAAAAGCGAGGAACAAGCCGCGCCTCTGTGGTCGGCCGTGCAGTGCGGCAAGCGCGCCGCTTCCTTGAGGCGGAGCTTCAGGCAGGCCGCCTCAAACAGCCCTGCGCAATCGAGGTCGAAGTCGAGACCCGGGACGAGCTCAGAGAGGCCGCAGCCGCAGGGGCGGACATAATCATGCTCGATAACTGGGACTTGAGCGATGTCCGCAAGGCGCTTTCAGAGCTGGCCGGCGAAGGGAAGAAGTTCGGGGTGATAGAGCTCTCAGGTGGGATAACCCTTCAGAACGCACCTGAGGTGGCGACGGCGGGAGTCGATAGAATTGCGGTCGGAGCACTTACCCATTCAGCGCCGGCAGCGGATCTCTCCCTTGAACTGGAAAAAGCTTGGGTGCAGGGAGGGCCTTGGGGATAGGGCCTTCCCGGCTGAGCTCATGCCGGTAGGGCCCCCCAAGCGCCGAAGTGCAAAAACTACCCGGAAGTAGTTGCCGCGTAACGGGTTACGAATTTTAAGCTTGTTCGTTCCGGCGGTCGTTCGTATAATAGCTCCTGTTGCGGAGGACGAAATGGAGGACCTCAGTTCACAAAAAAACCCTGTGCAGCGGGAGCCTCGGAAGAGCCCGCATTCGCTTAAACGCGAACTTTTCGGGCTCGCTGCTGTGGTGCTCCTTGCAGTAAGCGTTGCGCTGGTCTTACGTCTTTACGTGGCCCAGGCTTATGAAATTAAGGGCCGCAGCATGGAACCCACCTTCCATGACGGAGACCGGGTTATCTTACTGAAGCTCGCTCCGACACTCTTGCCGATCGAGCGCGGGGATATCGTGATCTTCGGCCACCCCAACAACCCTGACAGAGACCTTGTAAAAAGAGTCATTGCAAAAGGGGGCGATATAGTTTCAATAGTCAACGGCACGGTTTACGTGAACGGCCGGCGCTCGCCTTTTGCAGGTCCCACCTATGCGCACGGCCGAAATGCAGGTCCCTGGGTCGTGCCCGAGGGGGCGTATTTTGTGCTCGGGGACAACCGGGCAAACAGCCAGGACAGCAGAGACTTCGGCCCCGTGACTCACGATCTGGTAAAGGGAAAAGTCTGGTTCCGCTGGTGGCCGATCTGGTGATGCCGATTCCCCGGCCGCTTCGTTGGTCTGCCTCCCTGGGCCCGGCTATACTTTGAAGGCCCTCCAGCTCGGTATCTTTGGAGAACCGGGGAATCCAGCACCTCTTCTCGGCCGGAGGAGGCCTTGCCAGACCGCGGGAGGAGCACGTGGGGACGGAAACAACCACCAGCGAACGGGAATTTTTTGGGGTCCCAAACGCCGACGGCTACGTGCCCGTCCTGCTTGAAACCCTCAGGATAGACTCAATCCCCGATTTCGACCTCTACAATCGCGTGGGCAAGGAATACATTCTGTACCGCCGCGGGAAGCACCCTTTCACCGAGGAGCACCGGCGCGCTCTTGTGGAAAACGGTGTGCGCGCGCTTTACGTTCCGGAAAAGGAGATAGGCAGGTACTGGGATTACCTTAAAGAAAACGTCACTGTGATCTTGAGCGACCCTCAGCTCCCTCCCCAGCGCAAGGCCGAGGTATTCCACGCAAGCGCAATAGGATTGACCCGAAATGTGTTTGCAACCAGGGGCTCTGAGGAGGCGCTCAAGACCGCAGGGGAGGTCGTAAAGGGCTCGGCGCAACTTCTTCTCGAAGGCCGGCAGGGGTTTCATGCCTTCCTGCAAATGGTCGGCACCGACGCCAATTTCTATTCCCATGCGGTAAACGTTTGCACTTACGGGATCGCCCTTGCACGTGACCTCGGGCTTCCTCACGATCAGTTGGCCGAACTGGGGACCGGGCTCCTGCTTCACGATCTCGGCATGATCGGGGTCCCCCCTGAGACCGTCAAGAAGGCACAAAGTCTTACCAGCCAGGAATGGGAGCCCATTTACGCACACCCTGAGCGCGGGCTCATTATGTATGAGGAGGGAGGCGGCAAGAGCGACATAGCAAAAGCCGTGATCCTGAACCACCACGAACGCATGGACGGAAGCGGTTACCCGAGGGGGCTATTAGGCCCCGAGATACCCCTTGTGGGCAGAATCGCCGGGGTTGTGGACGTTTTCGACGCTCTCACCACCGAGCGGCCTTACCGCCCGGCCCTCTCGACCTTCCAGGCTCTGGTCTGTATGAAGCGGGATTTGCGTGCCGGTCTGGACCAGGATTTGGTCCAGAGGCTGATCCGGATTCTGGGCCCGGCGTAGGCCCCTGATAGGGATAGAAAACCCTTGACGCAAGGGGGTTTAGCGCGTACTTTAGATCTTAGGCCCGATACCGGAGAAACGAAGCAAGAGGGCGGAGCATGGCCTACACACGGGAGAAATGGGTACCTGCCAAGGTGGGCCGCCACGCCGAACCGGTTTCGGTCGTTTTCTATCCCGTGACAGGCATGCAGGAGGAATTCGGTGGAACGACTCAGTGTGGGGCAAATCC
>CAZGYL010000777.1:0-2527 GCA_964529985.1 uncultured Planctomycetia bacterium
CCCCTCCCGTCCCCCCCTTTCGGGGGAAGGGGGGGATGCGCCCGCTAATGCGGGCCTCGAGGGGCGAAAGGGTATCTACGGATTACGCACGGTCATATAGAACAACTTGCGAGCAACGCGGCACTCTTCCGTCAAGTTCAGACCTCTGAACCGCACCCCCCGGCTCTTCACCTGGCCTGCCTGCAGTCGGCGGGGAGGTGAGGGGAGATCGTAGTTGCCTCCCATTGCTGTAAAAGCCCTCCAATTCGGTGCTTAGCCCCGTCGGGAGAACGCTTTAAAATGGACCAAGAGACGGTTAAAAACAGCTTAGAAAGGTGGGAGGTGGCACATGTGTGGAAAGCCGGCGGGCGTGAACCCGAGGCGGGTGGGAGGACTCTGTTTACTGTTTGCCTTTTCGGCCGTTGCGCTCGGAGCGGGATTCCCCGACGAAAGCGCTTGCCTTCCGAGATTTGCAGGACCACAGGGCTTTTACCTGAGCTGGCGGGGTGCTTATGTTTTCAGAGACTTCAACCGCGACGGGCTCGGCGATTTTGCTCTTTTCTCCGATACCGCCCGCGTTTACCTCGGCCGGAGGGATAAGACCTTCCACCAGGTACAAGTTCCCGAAGCGCAAGACGTTACATTCGGAGAAGTTGGGGATTTCAACTCAGACGGCGCACTGGATATAGTGCTGCCGGTTCAGCCATCGGGCGGGTGGCCTTCATGCTCCGAGGAGGTTCCTTCGCTTAAGATTTTCCCCGGCAGGTACGGAGGCGAACGCTTCGGGGAACCTGTGGAAATAAAGCTGCCCGGGCTTGCCAAATCCATGGCGGCCTATGACTTGGATCTGGACGGGGCCTGTGATCTTCTGGTTGTACTGCAATGTGTCAGCCGCCGAGATCATTATCCCTTATATCTACTTCGCGGCACAGCTGAAGGGGCCTCGCTTTTCTCAGAGCCCGTGAGGATCTCGTATCTCGAACCCTCTCGGGAAGCCCGCGGACTGAGATTTCTTTTCGGTGATTTAAACGGGGACGAACTTTGCGACTTTGCCGTTTGGGAGAAATGGGAGTCGGCCGAAGTATATTTGGCGGACCCCGGTCAGCAAGGCGGGTTCAGAAAAGCGGCGCAGCTTGAAAAACAATCAGGGGAGAACTTTTGGGACAACTGCGCCCTGCTGGACGTTGATGCCGACGGGATTCTCGACCTGTACGTTTTTGAAGAGCCGCGGTTCTCAGCGCGTGGTACTATCCCGGAAGAAATATCGTATACACCGGAAGGACGGTGTTTTCTCGGCGGACCTGACGCGAGTTTTCCCCGGTACACCGGTGCCCTTCCCCTGGTAAGTTCCAGGCAAACCGTGTTCGCTGATTTCGACGGGGATTCTGTAATCGATATCGCACATATCAGCAACGAAGCGGTCATAGTGTGGAAAGGACGGCAGGATCCACAAGACGGCACCGTTTCTTTCCGCCGCACACTTCCTTACTATTTCCTCGGGAGCGATCCTACAGTCCTGCTTACCGCCGATTTCGACGGGGACGGGGTTCTTGACCTTGCGGCGCGGTCATTCCCGATAGACGAAACAGAGCACAGACAAGGATTCTTTGTGGCCTTCGGTTCAAGGCGGGGCAGACTCTTTTCCACCGCTTCAGTGCTTGTCACGTTCAAGCCGCCGGTCGGCCTTCTTGCAAGGGATCTGGACGGTGACGGCCTTGTGGACATAGCGTTTTCGGGTCCACAACACAACGCATATGCACCCGAGGGTGGAACGGCGGTGATCCCGGAGGGCTACGGTGTTTTCCTTCAAAGGCAAGGACCCTACGGCATGTACTTCGAAGGGCCGGAATTTTTCCGGTTCGGGGAAGGCCCGTATGCCCTTTGGGCCGAGGAGTTTTGCAGCCCGTCGGCCGATCTGCCCGCGCATTTGACCGAAATACCGACGAACTATTATCACGGGCCGCTTGCGGCCGAGTATGACATAAACGGGGACGGCCTAAAAGATTCGATCTTTATAAGGGACAACAGCACCTGTCCGACCTGCCCGAGGTACACCGAGCTTCTGGTGAATCTCGGAAAGAGAACCAGGGGGATAAGAACGGAGCCCGAATGGACCGGAGGGAAGGCCGCCGACTGGATCATTGATGCAGCAGACGGGACAAAAGGGCTTACAGCGGCGGATTTCAACCGCGATGGAATCCGCGACATCGCGGTGGGCGGTTACCACGGCAGGGTGATAACGGTTTTCTTCGGGCTGCCTTCTTGTCACGGTAAGAGGGTTTTCCTCCGCGGCGACGTCAATTCAGACGGTGGTATTGATATTTCGGATGCGGTCTACGTTCTTTGGTATCTGTTTCTCCGGCAGTCGGTCGACTGCATAGAGGCGGCTGACGTAAACGCAGACGGTCTGCTGAATGTCGCGGATCCGATAGAGCTCTTGCTGTATCTTTTCGACGAAGGAGCTCCTCCGGCGCCTCCATTCCCCTTTTACGGGCCTTGCCCGTGAGGCGGCCCGCTTCAACGCGCAGCCTGCACTTCTCTGAACTTA
>CAZGYL010000778.1:0-2527 GCA_964529985.1 uncultured Planctomycetia bacterium
AAGCGGGAAGGTACGAACCCGTATAGCTCCCGGAAAAAGCGCGTCCCTGGAGGTTATCCTGAATACCGGCCGTGCAACAGGAATACTTGAGAAGTATGTGGAGATCCGCAGCTCGGATCCCGCGCGGAGCGTCCTTAAGATACCGGTTGCAGCTCGTGTCCATGCCACTCTCAGAACCGACCCTTGGACACTGCCCTCCTTCACCGCCGTTGCGGGCGGAAAACCGGTTATCCAACAGATAACCCTCCTTTTCTCGGCTCCGCCCTCCACGAGCCCGGCTTTGGACAATCTGCGCACCTCCGATCCGGCGATATCAGTCCGGGCGACGGCTCTTAGCAAAGAAGGGCTGCGCAAGGCGGCCTCCTCCTACAGGGCGAAGAACCCCCGCTCACCCTACCGCCGGTTTTATGCCGGATACAGGCTGCAGATCACGATCCGGCCGCCGCTTAAGGAAGGCTTCTTCTCCGGCCTCATCACCGCGGTTGTAAACGGCAAGCACTGGGAGCTCCCGGTTCACGGGTATATCTTCCGCGGGATCGTGGTGGAACCCAGATACTTCCAGTTCGGCGGCATTGAAGATCCCACCCTCCTTGAAAAATCCATAACGCTGCGCTCAGCAGACGGCACTCCGTTTTCCATCCTCAGCATAGAGTGCAATCCTCCGATCCTGAGCTTCGAAGTAAGAAGCGCCCCTGACGGGCTCAGTCATACGATCGCGGCCCGAATAGCCACTGAAGACCGCTCCCGGCGGTTCTTCGCCAAGGTGCGGATCCGCACCTCCCACCCCCTGAAGCCGCTTGTGGAGGTAAGTTGCCTGGGCTTCTGGAAGAAAGCCCGGAAGTAGCAGCGTTCTCCGCCGGCCCGGAGGATGGCCCGGAGATTCTACGCTCCGAGCGCTCTCGTTGTGGCGTTTTGAGCTCGTTTTTGGTTTGATAGGAAGCTTGAACTCCCCAGGAGCGGTCCCCGCAGGCCTTAACCCTGAAGGCCCGAGGGACATTCGACGGAGGCCTCTATGTTCAAGGAAACACCTTCGGTTGCCCAGATCGCAGCCTTCCTCGGAGGCGAGCTTATCGGCGAGGCCGACCGGGTAATAACCGGCGTGGCTCCTCTGGCGCAGGCCGGGGAGCATGATCTTTCCTTTTACGACAACGAGCGGTACCTGGAAGAGTTCCGCAGGAGCAAGGCGGGCGTCATTTTGGTCGGTCCGAAGGTGGATCCCGAAGGGAAGACCGTTATCCGCGTTGAGAACCCCTATCTGGCCTTCGCACGGGTGCTTGAGCAATACGTCCCGCCTGCGCCCTGTCCGTTTGAGGGAATCTCACCCCAAGCTTTCGTAAGCCCCAAGGCGGACATAGGCAAAGACGTGCGAATCGCCCCGTGCGTATATGTGGGGCCTGAGGCGGTGATCGGGGACTCCACGGTGCTTTGGCCCGGCGTTTCAATCGGTCCTCGAACCCGGGTGGGGTCTTGCTGCTGCTTCTATCCCGGAGTGGTGGTTTACCATGATTGTACAATCGGCGATCGGGTGATCCTCCATGCGGGGTGTGTTATCGGAGCCGATGGATTCGGTTTTGCTCCCGACGGCGAAAGATACCGGAAGATCCCTCAGATCGGCACTGTAGTTATAGAGGACGACGTTGAAATAGGCGCCAACACGACGGTGGATCGCGCCACACTCGGGGAAACGCGTATCGGGCGAGGCACAAAGATAGACAATCTCGTAATGGTCGCCCATAACTGCGCTGTCGGAGAGAATTCGATTTTAGTGGCTCAAGTGGGTATATCAGGTTCCACGGTGTTGGGCCGGCATGTTGTCTTGGCAGGGCAGGTGGGAGTATCCGGACACCTGAGGATAGGAGACTATGTGCAAGTGGGAGCGAAGTCGGGAGTAACAAAAGATGTTCCCTCCGGCCAGCTCATGCTGGGTGCGCCTGCCATGGTCGCCCCTGATTTCAAACGCCTCCAGGCACACGTGCGGATGCTCCCTGAGTTCAGGCAGCAACTCAAACGGCTTGAAGCTGAGATCAAAGAACTCCGCAAGCGCCTCGAGGAAGCTCAAAGCGGAGGGGAACTACCGCACGGATAGGGGCCGTTTTCTCGTTGACAAAAGCCGCTGCAATGGCTACTCTTGGAAGGTCGTAAGGCGGGGCGGCCGGTTGTTTGTAGTCCGGCCGCAAGACTTCCCCAGCATACAGTGGGCCCATAGCTCAATTGGGAGAGCGCAGCGTTCGCAATGCTGAGGTTAGGGGTTCGATCCCCCTTGGGTCCACCACCGAAAATACCCCCGGCCTCACTGCAGGCCGGGGTTTTTGTTGGTCCTTTACCACAGGAAAGAACGACGCGAAACTCCCCAGGCTCCCTCCGCCTCCACAAACACGCGCTTTCCTGTATCAAACCTTTCCTTAAGGTACGTAAGCACTCGATCCTTTTCGCTGTGGACCGACCAGCGTATCACTCCATAGCGCCACCGCGGTTTCCCGTGTGCAGGCGAGTGAGGCATACGTTCCGTGCGGCCTTCCTCAATCGG
>CAZGYL010000779.1:0-2527 GCA_964529985.1 uncultured Planctomycetia bacterium
AAGTCCCCGAACCACAAAACCTTGCGGAACCAGGCTCCCTTGGGAGGCGCTTGAGGCAAGAGAGGGAGAAAAGCAGAAACAATCGAGAAATCATTCTTGGTGCGGGCGAACAGAATTTGAAGTTGATTGTGATCCGTTGCGGCACAGAGAATGTCGGCTGCACGGTCGCCGTTCAAGTCGCAGCCTCGGAGAAGTACCCCTCCGGCCGAAGGACTGTAGGCTCCCGGCCCTCCTGCATGGCGGCGGAGTTTGTAAGTGAAACCCCGGTCGGACCGCCTCTGGGAAAGAAGAACGAGGTACTCGGGCTGCTTGAGGAACGCGCCGAAAAGATCAGGAATCCCGTCGGTGTTCAGATCGAATTCGCCCGGAGGAGAGATCTCCGTGTTTCCGATTCCCCAGGTCGCCTCTTGCAGGAGCCCGCCGGCTTTCCTGAGAAAAAGAAGTTCCCCGACCTGGATCGAGCCGGCCCTTGCGCGTTCGAGAAAAAGCAGAATTTCTATGGTGCCGTCCCCGTCGAAATCCCGCAGCTTCCATACACGGGTACTCGGAGCCAACTGGAGGAGGTCGACAAGTTCGGTTGCACGTTCGGGGAAGGAAGGCCCTCCCAGGAGCGCAAAAAGGCTGTGGCGTCGCGGAGCTCCTTCTGCTCGGGCCTTCGCGTCGCGCAGCTCCACTATCAGGTCCTCGAAACCGTCTCCGTTCCAGTCCAACACGCCCGCCAGTTTGAGGTACGGCTCGGAGCGCCGGCCGGGCCTGTAGAGCGGTGAAGGGAAAAAAGCCTGCAGCCTGCGTGGCGTGCGCTCGAATGTGCCGGGCCGCCTCGATCGAAAAACCACCAGGTAGGGCGGACCCGGGAACTGGACGACAAGCGAAGGGGCGGCCGAATCAGTAAGCCTTGCTGCAGCCACGCGGTCAGGCGCCTGAGAACTTATGTGCGACAGATCGGCCTTCCACTTCTTACCCAGTTTGCCGTCCGCGCGCCTCAGAAGAACGCTGAGGCTTCTTGATCTTCCCGCGCTGGGGAGCTGCACGAGATCCAGATCCCCGTCCCGGTCGACGTCAAGGGCAACGGTCTCCGGCAGCGCAGGTACGATTATTTTCGGCCGGCTGAGCCCCTTCGGGGTGAAGCGCTCCCGCGTGCTTCCGACCCAAGTCGCCCCTGCTTGAAGCGGACCCCCTGAAACGGCGCTCAGAAAAAGCGTGCCGAAAAGGAGATTCCGGTGGAGTTTTTTCATGAGGACGCAGTTGCAAAAATACTAATTACAGGGACTTAGGAACAGCGACTGCAGAAGCGGCGTGCAGGATTGGCCACAAGTTCGCCCCAAGGGATTTCCATAAAACAGTGTTCACAGTACCCGAAACGTTCCTGCTGTTCTTCAAGCCTTGCAAGAGCCTTTTCGATTTCCTGATACTCCTGGTAAACAGCCTCCTGCAGAGGATCCCGTTTGGCCCGCTTCTTTTTCGCCGCCTTTTTCTTGGTCTTTTTCTTTTTCTTGCCCGAGCTCTTCGTCTCCTTGATCTTGATCCCCAGTTGTTCCGCAAGAGCCTTGCGGCGGGCTTCAAGCAGGCGGCGGATCTCTTCGATCTGTTCGGTGTCAAGGGGCATGGAGCTGACTCCTTTCTTAGAACACCCTACAGTCCGCTAGCCCACGTGACTATCGGCATTCCGAAGGCGCTGCACGAAACTGCCCCAGAGGGCCGATAAAAATACTTTTCGGCGCGCTGAATTCTCCAGAAGCCGTCGGAGGTCTCCGCCGGCGGTTTTCCACTGATTAGAAGGGCCAAAGCGAGATGCACAGTCCGCGCGTATTCCCTTTTCAGGCGGTCTGCCGGCGCCCCGCGCTGCCGCGCCGCATCGGGGCGAACCACGCTTCTGATACCGACCATATCGGACGATGGGGTCAACTGTCAACTAAATGATAAACAGCCCGCGAACACAATGCCGGGGAGCTGCCTGTGTCGGCGCTGTGATCCCGGCGGGGAAGGGCGCGCCTTGTAGGCTTGTTGCCGATGCGGGCCGAAGATGCTTTCTTTGTGAGGCAATCCTTTGCGCGGGAGGCGTACATGGGAACCGTACTACTTGTTTCGCTGTCGCTGTTTGCGGCGCAGGGGCCCTCCGGTGAGGTTCCACGCCGCGGGAGCTTCGGCCCGCTTTTGGTTCAGGTGGCATGCGAGGAAGCAACCGCGGTGTACTTGGAATCGGAATTCCCGGAGATATTCCGCGAACCGGTGGTTAAGCTGCGCCTTGAGAACACCGGTAAGCACCCGGTTTCTTTGAAATGCCGGGCCGAGGTGGTGGATTACAGGGGAAAGGCGCGGGCCGTAAGGCCGAGTCGGGCTGAGGTTTTGATCGAACCCGGGGCGCGCAAGTCCATAAGCTTCGCCACTGATCCCAGGCGCGGTGTTTTCCGCTTCTCGATCACTCTTAGGGGGGAAGTCGTTGCGGGAAAAGGGAGCAAGGAGGAATTGGGAGAGGCGCGTTTCGGCCGCACCTTCGCAGTGGTGCCCCCGCCGCAGGAAGGAATTG
>CAZGYL010000780.1:0-2525 GCA_964529985.1 uncultured Planctomycetia bacterium
CGGATATATTCCCCTTCCTTAAAAGGATCCCGGTCAAAGCCGCTTTCCCAAAACCAACGTCCCAGCTGCTTGAGTTTTTTGGGAAAAGGTTTTCCCGCAAGGTTCAATGCCCACGGACAGCGGGGGAACGGCGCGGGAGCACCGGTGTCCTCGATACGCCACAAATTCGTGTTGCCCATATGCCCCTTCCGCGTCATATCCCAATCAGCACCGGCCAGATAGCCCACCACTCCATCGCCTGTCGTATCAGCAAAGAAGCGCCCGCGGAATCGGAACCTCTTTCCCGTGCGCACGTGTCGGCCTGTCACCGCCACTATTCTGTTGCCCTCCGTTTGAACCTCATTGACCCGCACGTTCAAGAAAAGACGCAGTTTTGGTTCAGCCTTGACAACGGCAAGCTTAAGGTCGTCGCCGTATTCAGAAGCTTTTCCCGGACACTCCCGCGTGCGGGGATCGAGCTCCCGCACCAAGTCCCCGACTCTCGGATAGGGCTTGAAGTTTGTGCCGCCGCCGAGCCAAACACGCACCTCCGAGCTGTTGTTGCCTCCCAAAACGGGCCTGTCCTGAATCAGACATACTTCAAGGCCGAGCCTGGCACCTGAAACCGCAGCGCACGTTCCGGCGATGCCTCCCCCCACAACCACAAGGTCGTAAATACCGCAGTCCTCAACCCGGTCGGAAATACCCGACAGTTTATACCGCAGCTTTTCAAGCGCAGGACCGCCGTCAGGAGGCCGCCACTTGTGGTCCAAGGTAAAAAGCAGAGCATCACAACGGCCCTCAAATCCGGTCAGGTCATGGAGTGCGACCTGAATCGGCTCGCCGGAACGAAAAGAGATCTCAACGGTTCCGCCGTCCTGCCAGTGCCAGCGCGCTCCTTCGGTTCCGAAAATTACAGGTACCGCCTTTCCGCCTACATAGACCTGAAAGCGTCCCGGGGCTCCCTCAACACCCCATGGGGCGACCCAATCCCGGGTCCTCACCCATAACCGGTACAAACCCGCCTTGGGAAATTTCACCTTGGTTACTGCGTCTTGCACCGGTTTTCCCAAGCCGTGAGCAAGCAGAAAAGGCGATCCCATCTGATCCATGAACTGCTGATCAACCACCCAAGTGCCCAACCGGTCGAACGACTCCGCCTCCAGAAGAACCGTCGGAGCCGCAGGAAGCGAGCCTGCCCGCGCTTCTCCGGCCAAAAACAGGAAGGCAAAAACGCAAGACCTCAAGGAAAACGCAAAAAACCGGATTCTCCTCAGGGCACAACACCAACTCATGCTTTTCACCTCAGCTCCTGTCGGACCCGCATGCAGCCACTCCCGCCTTGGCCGCGCACTTAAGTAGATACGAGCGTGCGCGTCCCAAGGCAGCCGCCATGACATCGGGCGGCAGGTGGCCGTGCATAAAAGGATTGACGCAGCCTTTGTAGCCGACGCGTGCAAGGGCTTCGATCCAAGGCGTGAAATCCGTCGGGCCCCAGCCCGGCAACTGCTTCACGCCGCGCCCCCTCTGCCACGCGTAAAAGAAGAAAAGCTGTTTGCCGGCTATCTCGATCGCCTCGGTCACCGACGCGCCGATCCCCTGCAGGTGAAAGGGAGCAAGCGCGATACCGATCCGCGGCGAGGAGTTCAGATCCACAAACGCCTTGAAGGAGTCAAGCGAATCAAGCAGCGCTCTTCCGTGGTTCTCTATCGCAATGTACGAGTTATATCGTTCGGCAAGTTCCGCAAGGGGCTTCAGGCTTTCAAGGAAAGCCCGCATCCGCGCCGTAAGCTCTTTGGGCTTGCAAGGACGGGTGCTTCCCCGCACAGCGACTCCTCCACCGCACTCACCCAAGAACGCCGCGTATTTACGGTAGCCTCCCTTGTAAACCGAAAAAGAGAAAAGTTTCAGCTTTTTCTCGGAAAGCAGCCGCCGCAGCCCTTCGGCCTTCAATTTGTCGACCGCGTAATCAAGATGTTTGCAGCCCGCGAAAGCCGACCAAATATCCACCGCTTCAAATCCCTGTGCGGCGATTTTGGCGCAAGCTTCCTCAAGGGGAAGATCGGCGAAATGGAGTGTGGAAGTCGACAGACGCATGCGCCAGCGCTTTTCTTTCGAGGGGCCGGCCGGTACAAGGCGCGCGCCTGCCAAAGCCAGAGTCAGAGCCCCGAACCGGCGGCGGGAAACGACAGTACCAAGATACTTGTTTCGCTGGACGGGTTTCTCCATGAGTCCTCCTCGCAAAGGTCGCAGTCACGCGGGCCGAATCGTTTCTTCCGCGTGAACATTATAAAAGCCCGCCCTCTGCGGACGAAAGTCCGCAAGGGCTCAGGACTTCGCCACGATATAGGCTACAACGATTCCCCGCTCAAGCGTCCGTCCTTGCAGGTGCTCTCGGAGAAAGTCTTCGACTTTCTTCAGTTCTTCCGTTGTGAGGTGCGCTCTGAGTCTGTCTCCGTAACTCGGAGGACCTTCTGGAGAAGCGGGCTTGAGCAGGCGCTCTACAAAAGCCCGTCCTGCAGAAATATGCTCCTTTGCTTCCTTAA
>CAZGYL010000781.1:0-2519 GCA_964529985.1 uncultured Planctomycetia bacterium
CTTGCCCACTCACAGCGCACCTGCTTGCGCCCCCAAGCGGGAAGCCGCTTTCCTGTGTGGGGGGAGGGAATCAGCGGAGGCTTTTTCTTTACTTTATACAGGTGGTACTCAACGGGCCTGGACCAATAGTAGTACCGGGCCTTGTAGCCGTATCCGTAGACGTAATTTTCGTCCATGACAAGGAGCTTTCCTGAAGGCACTTCCCTTCCGGCTCTGAACCAGTCTCTGTAACCTGTGTAAAAGCGCGTTCCGAAGATCCAGTAAGATCTATGCCAGCCCGTGTCATCCAAGAATCCAGTAGGGGAGAAAAGGTGCGGGTTTGCCTCTTTGAGCATTCTTCCGTCCCGGTCAAGAGCCAAGTGGCGCAGGTAAAGGCTCCGCGGGTCGCACGAAAGAATGTCGGGCAGCGCTCCCGCCAGATCGAATCCGGTTACAGCGCCTTTCGGCTGCCTGCCTGTTCTCGGATCCCGGCTCCAGATCCTCCTTTCCGCCAAGAGCTTTCCGGTCCGAAGATCAAGCTTGCAAAAAACAAGGCCGCTGTCCAGATAAGAGGATCTTCCGCATACAGCATAAACAATGCCTTTCTCCACGAGAACACTTCCCGGAACGGGCCACACCGATTCCAGCTGTCCGTAAGCTACGATCCTGAGGTCTTTCGGGGCGGCTCGGAAACGCCAAACGAGCTTCCCGGCGGTCAGGCTCAAGCAGTATATGTATCCGTCCGCACAGCCGAATACCGCGAACCCATCCGACACTGTAGGCGGAGAATCCACCCTTCCGCCTGCTGTGAATCTCCAAAGTACAGATCCGCTTTCCCGTTCCAGGGCGTACACGGTGTGATTGTCAATAGAAGATAGAAGCACCTTGCCGCAGGCTACCACAATGGGTGAGAGTTTCCCGCCGATTCTCTTCTTCCATTTGAGTTTCAAGGGCGGCATGACCTTTGTTTTGGTCCAGCCGCTCCGCCGGTTGTCGTGCCTGTAGGTCGGCCACTCGCACGTGCCGCTTTCCCGGTCTTCCCCTGCGGCTTCGAATACAGGCCCTCGAATCAACCGCGCTCTCTCGGAGTCTCTTCCCTGGCAGGCTGTTTTGTGTGCCAGGGCCAAAAAACCGTTAAGTTTTGCTTGTAAATAGCAAGCGCAGGAATGGGGCGGCACGTAGAGAAGCCCGTTGGCAGGCAGAGTCCCGAACTGGCAGGTGCCGCGGATCCAGTGGTGCGGGATCGCTTCACCTGAGGAAAGGTCGACAAACTCAACCCCGGCTCTTGCAAGGATCAGGTACTTTTCGGTTGCTTTGTTTCTAAAGCACCGGTGGTGCGGCATACCGACGTTGAAAAAGGCTTGGTCCGGAGGCCTCAGGCGCATAACTTCGCCGGTGTAAACGTCCCTGCCCCGGGTTATTCCCGGATCCCTCGAAACAACAAGCTCTCCTGTCCACACAAGCCCGTTGACAACAAGAACGTCCACCGGGGCGTTGAAACCTTCCCTGCAGTCCGCGCTCCACAGCTCTTTGCCGTTTCGAGCCGAAAAGGCGATCAGCTTGCCGAGCGGCGCGTTCACCCAACCGACTCGGCGCTTACGATCCGGTTCCTTTTCAAGCAGCTTTTCCGTAGCTCTGTCCGCAGAAAGAACCACATTGTCCCAGACGACCAAAGTCGGAGCGGAAAAGCCGGGCCTTCTTGTTGCGACGGGACGGGCGGCTCTCCAGATCTCCTTTCCTGTAGAGGAATCGAGGCAAATTACGTGGGTTTGTGTTTGAAAGAAGAGCCTGCCTGCTGCAGCAGCAAGCGTTGTAGGCATTATAGAGCTCGTATCTGCGTCTTTCTTTTCCCAGAGAATGCGCCCCCTGTCCGCGCTTACAGCCAGTATCCTTTTCTGTTTCACCTCCCAGCGGGAAGGCCTGAATCTCTGCAGAACCTTTTTTCCGTCTGATTTCTGAAACTTCCCCGCAACAAGAAAAAGGACTCCGCCGCTGTAAATAATTTCCGTGGTTCCCTCAGTTCCCTTGTAACGCTGAATCGTCTCGCCTGTTTCAGCGTTGATTGCAAGAAGAGCCTTGCCGTAGCCCAACGTGGTGTAAACTCGGCCACCGATCGCAACGATTTTCCTGCTTATATCAGGGGGGCCCATTCTGAAAGGGCGCAAGTGGTCTTCCCAAGGCCCGACCTTTCTTTTCCACAGCAGGATTCCGTTGAAGGCACCTCTTGCTACAAGGAACCATTCGGCCGGAAGTACGACGGAAGAAATCGGCCCTTCATCCTCAATGGAAAACAGGCGTCCCTGCGCTGTGACAACTGCACTTATACTCGCTAATGTTTCATGTTGCCTGGAGGCTTTAGGCTCAGCGATCCACTGGAGGCGAAACGGCGGCCCTACAATCTTGTCCTTCGATACCGCGTTATTATCGGGGCCGTGCAGAGCATGGGTCCATTCGTCTATCTCAGGGGGCCAAGGTTTTTGGAGCCTTTTCCAACTCTCTCCCTCCCTTAAAAGAGCAACCCCTCCGGGGCGTAGAACCCG
>CAZGYL010000782.1:0-2515 GCA_964529985.1 uncultured Planctomycetia bacterium
CCAAAACGCGTGTTGAAAAGGATCGGCTTGTCAAGATAAAACTGGCTCTTGAAAATCCTGTAGGCCTGCCTCCTGTCCGCTTCGGTGGCGTCCGACTCGCCGCGCTGCCCCGGAAGCTGCGCCCCGGGCCGCCCGGGGGCCACGTTCATGACCACGAACATCACAAGCGAAATCGCAAACGTTGTGGGAATCATAAGCAGGAGGCGCTTGATGATATACGCGGTCATGGCGCCCTCACCTCAGTGAGGAGAAATCCATATACTCTTGTAGTTCACCTGGGGCCGAAACGCTCGGACCGCCAGGTGCCGCACATAGTGCCAATACGCAAGAGGAATCGTGGGCGTATAGAAAAAGGTATAGGGCTGCTCCTCGTAGAGAATCTCGTGAAAGCGATGGAAGAGCCTCTTGCGCTCCTCCATATCAAAAGTCTGTCTGGCCTTTTCTATGATGCGGTCGGCTTCGGCGTTCCTGAAGCCGACCATGTTGGAGCTTTTCGGGATATCCGCTTGGGAAGAATGCCAGATCTGGTAGGGATCCGATTCGTAAGCAAGGCCCCACCCGCCTGTATAAGCGTCGAAATCACGATCCTCCATTCGCTTCTGCATGATCGCCCAATCAAGGGCCTGCACGTTCAACAGCACGCCGATTTTCCGCAGATCTTCCTTATAGATGCTGCAAATCGTCTTGAAGGTCTCGCTTGATCCCCAGCAAAGCATATCAAACTCAAAGCGCTTCACGGCCCCTTCGATTTCCTTCTCCCGCACCCCATCTCCATCGCGGTCCACCCAGCCGGCCTCAGTAAGCAACTGCGCCGCTTTCCGGAGGTCGAAAGGGCGCGGTTTGAGCTTGTGGTTGTAGGCATAGCTGTTGATAAAGAAATTTCCCGTTACGATCGTTCCAAGCCCCATAAGCACGTTCTTGAGGATCCCTTCCCGGTTGAAAGCATATGTCATGGCCTGGCGGACCCTTTTGTCATTGAAAGGCACCCGCTCCATGTTCCACCCGAAGTACGTGTACCCGAGTCTCTGATAGAGCTTGAGTTGAATCCGCCCGTCCTTGAACGGAGAAGACGGGTCGCCCTCCAGAATCTCCTGGCGGTATTGGCTCGGGATCAGAGCGCCCAGGTCAAGTTCCCCGCTGCGCAGCTTGAGAAGCCGCTGGTTGGGATCACGTACAAAAACGAAACGAATCCGTTTGATCGCCGGTTTCGGCCCCCAGTACTCTTCGTTGCGTTCGAGTATAAGTTCAACCCCGGTTTCATGACGCACGAACCGATAGGGCCCGCAGCCGATGGGGCGATCATTGTACCAGTGGTTCGTAAACTCCCTTCCGATCGTCTCAGGCGGGAAGGGGTTCCCGTCCTCGTCGTAGGCGTACAGGAAGCGGGGCAAAGGGAACAGGCCGCAGATCGCCGAAAGGGAGTGGTAAAGCTTCCGCTTCCAGCGGAAAACCAAGGTGCGGCTGTCAACAACCGTACACGAAGCCAGATCCTGGTAATAGTTGCGAAGGTGCGCGGCCGGGACATCCGGATTGAGAATCATTTCCACAGCGAATTTCACGTCATCGGCCGTCACGTAGTGGTCTCCTTTGAGCCACTCGTAGCGGGGGTCGTTCCAGTCCACAACCGGCCGGTGCCACTTTACCCCCTCGCGGAGCCTCACCGTGTAAACCTTCCAGTCGTCTGAAACGGTTATGGACTCAGCAAGAGCGCCGCTCCACTTCTCAGGCTCCTTCCAGTGCCGCTGGGCCAGCGACTCCGTTACGTATTCGTAAACTTCGGAAACATCTACAGAGTTCTCGATCACTATGTTGAAGCCTTTGGGCGGGGTGACCAGATTGACGGTCAGAGAGCCGTTTCGATCGGCGCCGGGGGGAATCAGAACGAAAGGATCGGGTGTGAGGATCTCCCGTTCGCCCACAGAAACGCTGCTCCTTGGCTCTGCGGGCTTCGAAGGGACGGGGGCCGCCTGCGCCGGCTGGGTCCGCCCGCTTTGGGCGCTTTGCCTCAGGGCCTCCACCTGCCCGGCGAGGTTTTCCACGCGGCGCCCCACCTCTTCCACCAGGCCCGCCACCCGCTCAATCCGGCTTTCGATCTGGTCGAACTGGAGCACCACCACAAAAAGCAGGCAGGCAATGAGAAAACTGACGCAAAGTCGCAGCCAGCCTAAGGCCCCGTTGCTTCGCCGTCGAGCCATAAGCGCACCTCCGTGCCTCCTGTACGCGTAGCGCCCGAGCTGCAAACGCCCGGCGAAAGACCAATGATAGCCCAGCGCCGCGCGCCAGGCACCCCCCGGCCGCACGCAGCCGGGCGGAACTGGTTTTTCCGCGCTAATGTCGCATAATGACATTTCACAGGAAAGGAAAATCGCCGGGTACGTGCAGGCCGGCTTTGGCGGCGGGACGCTGCGCCGGCCGGGGGGACGGGAAACTTAGGGAGGACGGTTGTGGCACCTGAGGTCATTGAACCACTTGAGCTTCCCAAAGACAGCGGCAACGGCCGCAAATCACCTGCCAC
>CAZGYL010000783.1:0-2510 GCA_964529985.1 uncultured Planctomycetia bacterium
TTCAGCTTGGGTTCTTCTTGCAAGAGCGTACCTTGAGCGGGGCGATACAGGTGCTGCATACGACGCTCTGGAGGCTGCGTTCCGCCTGGGAGTTGAGCTTCCGGCGCAGGCACTTTGGACTCGTGCGGATTTGGCCTTCAAGCTGGGGCTTTATCAGGACGCCGTTGAAGGTTTCAAAACCGCTGAAAAGGCAAAGCCTCCAACGGCCGAAAGGTTGGGCAGAATCGCCCGGGCGTTTCTCGCTGTTGGAAAACTCAAGGAGGCTGAAGTATACGCCCGTAGGTTGCTTGAGGAGGGAGGAGCGGGGGCGGAGGCTTGGTATGTGCTCGGGCGGATTGCCGAACGCGCAGGTGATGACTCCGCCGCTTCAGCGCACTTTGCTGAAGCTGTGAAAGCGGATCCATTGAACGGCGAAGCGGTTCTTGCGCTTGCACGTGTTGAGGCCCGGCTGGGGAAAATCGAAGATGCGCTCACCTGGTGCCGCACTGCAGAGACGCTTGAAGGCTGCAGAGAGCGGGCGCTGCGTTGCAGGCTTGATATTCTGCTCGGGGCTGAGAGATTCAAGGAAGCGCTTTCAGTTGCAAGAGAGCTCTCCCGGCTTGCACCCAGCCCTCCGAGTTGGACGGAACTTATCGCAGCACTTCGGGAAAGAATCAAGGCCCAGGCCCTCTCAGGTGCAACCTCTCAATAGAGGAGATACTTGAGGCGCAGGTTGTTGAAGCGTCGCAGCGCCGGGCGGTAGGGATCAAGGATTCGGTGAGGATCTTCTTCAGAGAGAATCCGCTTGTGGAGATCCGCCGCACCGGCAAGACGCTTGAAGCGCCGGACGTTGAAAGCAAAATCTTTTTTGAAAAGCGCCGCGGTTCGGCTTAAAACGCAGCAGGCGGTCTGGAAGGGCTTGAAACCCGCGGGATCTGTTACGATCATGCTGAGACCGCTGCATTCCTCCCCCTCGTAGCGCGGGTGGCGTACCATACCTGGAAGCGGACGGGGCGTAAAACGCACAGGGAGGAATGTAACACCCGGGCACAGCTTTGAGCGGTTGAGATCGCACGCAAGCAAGGCTCCGTCGAGCCAAGGTGCGCCGAAGGTCGTAAACGGCAGCTTGGTGCCCCTCCCTTCATTCAGATTGGTTCCCTCAAGAAGGCACATGCCCGGGTAAACCAGCACGCTTTCCAAATCGGGAAGATTGGGGGAGGGAGGCACAAAGCGCGGAGTCCACAGCGAAGGTGCACTGCGCTTCCAGCCCTCAAGGCTCAGGATCACAAGGGCAGGCGCCTTGCGCAGCCACCGCTCGCCTGCAGCCATACGTGCAAGCTCACCGCAAGTCATGCCGTAAGCGGCGGGCAGCGGGAGGTATCCCACAAAAGAACGCAATTGCGGATCAAGAACCGGACCTTCCACATGCAACCCGCCGCGCAGGCAAGGCCTGTCAAGCACGACAAAGGGCACGCCGGCTTCTGCAGCGCTTTCCATTGTCATGGCCATTGTGCTTATGTAGGTGTAAAAGCGGCAGGCCACGTCCTGAATGTCATACACTATAAAATCGAGGTCTTTGAGGTCGGCCGGATCCGGTCTCAAGCGGCGGCCGTAGAGACTTCTTACCGGAACGCCCCGGTATGATTCCCCTGCAACAGGCGCCCCCGGTTCGACTTTTCCGCGCAGCCCGTGCTCAGGCGTGAATATCACTGCAAGATCGGCTCCCAGACTCGGGAGGAGATCGGCGATAAAAACCCCGCGGCTTGTACGTGCTGAGTGATTAACTACAAGGCCGAGGCGCTGTGTCCTGAAAAGATCAAGGTATCGGGGGAGTTGATCCGCACCTGTAAGGAGCGTCTTGCCGGCTGGAAACAAGGCTTCAGCAAGCCGCTTTGCAACGAAAGGCGCCGCACCACCCTTACTGCGGTACATAAAGAGCACAAGCTGCAGGCCTGAAGGAAGCGCAAGCACGAGGAGCTCTCCGTCGGGGCTTCTTCCGGACCAGCTCACCCAACCTCTTGTGCCTAAGGGCAGGTAGCCGATCGGAGTCCGCTTGCCGCTTTGGGGATCAGGAAGCCCGCGCACCGCAAGCAGCCAAGCCTGTGGATTGACAGGACCGCCTCCTGCAAGCGCTCCACCCCTCAGAAGGGCTGCAAAGCGGGGAAAACATTCGACCGGAAGTTCAAGGAACGTGCGGCCGTTTTTCGTTCTTGGTTTTGCCTGAGAAACTTCGAGTTCAAGTGCGATTTCCTCAAGAAAAGCGCACCCGAAAGCTTCTTTGTATGCAACGAGGTGAAGATCCGGAGACCTGAGAGGATCGGACAGGAACTGTTTGAGAAATATGCTCGGCGGGTTGGGCCGCTCTTCCAGCGGATCGATTCTGCCCTGGCGGATTTTTTCCGCAGCACAAAGTCCTACAAGTGGTGCAGGTACAGGAAGATTCAAAGTGGAAGGCAGGAGGCCGCTCGTGAAATACTGCGGCTTTTCGGATCCCTGTGAAAGGTGCCAGAGAAAGCCGGAGAAGCTTCCCG
>CAZGYL010000784.1:0-2510 GCA_964529985.1 uncultured Planctomycetia bacterium
GGCCGAGCTGTCCTGCCCGAGCGCGCCGCCGAGGCACTGGGTAAGCTCGGGCGGTTCTGCAATCTGGAAATCGATATGTCGACCGGGCGGCGGGGCAAACGCGCCTACAGCACGGAACGTTTACTCCAACTGATAACAGGTGCAGAGGCGGCACTTGTGGTGAACAACAACGCTGCTGCTACATTCCTCATCCTTTCGGTATTCTGCAGCGGCAAGGAAGTTATTGTCTCAAGAGGCCAGCTTATTGAGATCGGAGGTTCGTACCGCCTCCCGGACTGCATTCGGGCCAGCGGCGCGCGGATCCGCGAGGTCGGCACTACAAACCGTACACATTTGTACGACTACGAAGAGGCCCTCAGCGAGGAAACAGGCGCAATTCTGCGGGTGAATCAAAGCAACTATCGTATCGTGGGTTTTTCAAGCTCGGTGCCTCTTGAGGATCTCGTCGGGCTCAAACGCAAACGCGACGTGCTTGTGATCGATGATCTCGGTTGCGGCTGCCTTTTCGATACAACCGCCTTCGGCCTGCCTCCTGAGCCCACGGCCCAACAGAGCATACGCGCAGGAGCGGATCTTGTCTGTTTCAGCGGGGACAAACTGATAGGAGGGCCGCAGGCAGGTATCATTTTGGGCAAGCGTGAGCTGATAGCCCGCCTTAGAGCGAGTCCGCTCGCGCGTATTCTGCGCGTTTGCAAATTGACGGATTTGGCTCTCCAGGAAACCCTTACGCTCTTCTTGGATCCTTCTTCCCTGCCGGAGCGGAATCCAACCGTTGGTATGTTGGCGGTGCGGCCCGAGGAATTGCGGGCCAGGGCCAAGCGCCTGCGCGCTACGATAGCTCGTTTGAAGTTGCCGGTTGACTGTGAGGTCAAAAGTGATGCAGGAGCGGTGGGCGGAGGATCACTTCCGGCCCTTGAGCTACCCACATATGTTGTTGCAATCCGCTCGGAACGCCTTCCGCCGGGGGAGCTTCAAGCCCGGTTGCGCTTGCATGAGCCGCCTGTTATAGCCCGCGTTCAAGAAGATGAGGTGCGCTTTGATGTGCGGACGCTTCTCCCCGGCGATGAAAAGATCATCGTATCTGCACTCAGTCGGGCTTTAGAATCCGAAGGGAACAGCCCTCCGGGAAAGTGAGTTCCTTGCAGCCCCGGCTTATAAACAGCGGGTTGTTGATCAACGCCGCGCGGGAAGGGAGTTCAGGTAAGTACGATTTTCTCCTTCCGTTCCTACGATAATGTCCACGTCTTCGTCTCCGTCCACGTCCCCTACAACAAGCGACGAAGCGGCCGGACCGGCACCCGGCGGGCCGAACGGAATCACAGTTGAGAACTCTCCCGATCCCGAGTTAAGCCATATTCTCCCCCTTTGAACTCCATCAGGTGCCAGAATCAAGTCGATATCTCCGTCCAAATCCCAGTCGACGGGAGCCATTATCTTGGCGCCCGCCCAGCCATAACGCGCTGCGGGCTCAAAGCCTCCAGTCCCGTCATTCAGCCACAAGACGACTTCGGTCGGCTCTCCCAGAAGCAAGTCCGGTGCTCCGTCTCCGTTCATGTCCGCTACGGCGATATCACCGGGAAGTTCGAAGGCAAGGTTCTGCATGCCGGGAGTAAACTCTCCCTTGCCGTTGTTGAACCACACGGTCGTCCCACCTACGGCGACAGCCGCAAAGTCCAAATCCCCATCCGAATCCGCATCAAAAAGCCTCACCCGGGTTGTAGACATTACGGAAATCACCACTCCGTCCCCGAACCTTCCGTCGCCGGTGTTCTCAAGCACCGTTATGCCTTCCGGTCCGCCCAGTACGAGGTCGACGTCGCCGTCGGCATCCAGGTCCCCGGCGGCGATCGCAGCCACACCTTGACTCACAATAAGTGTCCCTTCACCATACCCGCCTGCGCCGTCACCCGGGTAAATACGCAGGAAATCCGGGCCTCCTGCCGCTATATCCAGATTCCCATCTCCGTTGAAGTCGGCTATCGACAGGGTCTTCGTTTGGTCTGTGGGTTCACCGAATTCCAGGCCCACGGGATCAAAAAAGCCCGTGCCGTCATTGTAGCGCAGAACGTCGGGGTCAAACGAAACTCCCTCCACCAGGTCAAGGTCGCCGTCCCCGTCTGCATCGCCCAACGCAAGTGCGTTTGTAACACCCGCAGGCAAGAGCTGACCTCTGTCGACAGCCCCCGGCACGAGATCCACAGGCTCAGATGGGGCAGCCGGCGTTCGCGCACGCGCGTCCAGAACCAGGCCGCCTGCACCGGCTGCCACATCGATTCCAGAAGGAGCCCCCGGAACCGCATGCGCCGGATCAAAGGCACCGCGTATGGTTAATTGAGGCGCTCGGCCCAGAACGACCGTGATTTGGTTCGGCCCCGGGCCTTGCTCCAAGCGATAACCGGTACCGAAGCTGTCGCCGGGTACAGGCAATGCAAACGCTTCACCTTCTTCCCCGGCAAGCACTACAGGTTGGGTGAAATTGATCAGCAGAAGATCTCCGCTTCCAACGACAC
>CAZGYL010000785.1:0-2509 GCA_964529985.1 uncultured Planctomycetia bacterium
GGGGCGGTTTAGGGCTCCCTCCTGCGGGTGAGAAGAAGGCGCATGTTAAGGCCCTTTCATGCCGGGCGACTGCCCGGCATGAGGTGTGGAAATTGTCATGTGGACTGGAGAAAATAACCCCCTCTTCGGCGATAAAAGGTTAAAAGAAGCTAACCGAGGAGGGGGCATCGCCGACAATTGTACCTCCCCCTCCGCAAAACCGGGAGGAGGCAGGAGATGGCAAAGAGGAGGACTCTGAGAATGTGGCAGCGCAAGGAAATCTTACGGCAGAGGTTGGCTTTGGGCCGCTCTGTGAGAGAGGTGGCAAGAGGTGTTGGTGTCGCTGTGGGTACGGTCTGCGATGTAGTTGCGCGTGCTAAGGCTTCGGGACTGAGCTGGGAGCGGATTGCCGAGCTGAACGAGAATGACATCGAGGTCCTTCTTTACAGGGGCAGTGTGGGGAAAGGGACACGTAAGAATTATCCCGAGCCGGATTGGGTTTACGTTTATAGGGAGCTTAAGAAGGCGGGGGTAACGCGGTTTCTGCTTTGGGCGGAATACCGGGAGCGGAATCCCGACGGTTATTCATACAGCCGGTATTGTGAGCTGTATCAGACGTGGCTTGGGAAGCTTGCAGTGAGCATGCGGCAGGAGCACAAAGCAGGTGAGAAGATGTTTGTTGACTTCTCCGGTGACAGGCCCTGGTTGCAGGACCCGCGAAACGGGGAGAAGGTTTATTGCGAGTTGTTTGTGGCGGTGCTTGGTGCAAGCGGTCTGCTTTACGCCGAAGCCACCAGGTCGCAAAGCATTAACTGTTGGATTGAGGCTCACAAGAACGCTCTTGAGTATTTCGCGGGTGTTCCTGCGATCACAGTTCCTGACAACACCAAGGCAGCTGTAATAAAGCCTTGTTTGTACGAGCCGCAGTTGAATCGCGCGTACCGGGACTGGGGTGAGCACTACGGCACATGCATCATTCCTGCTCGTCCCGGTAGAGCCAAGGACAAGGCGAAAGTGGAGAACGCTGTGAGGCTTGCCCAGATGTGGATATTGGCGCGTATCCGCCACCGTGTGTTTTTCACCCTCCACGAGCTCAATGCAGCAATCCGCAAGATTGTTGACCAGCTCAACAACCGCCCGCTGCAAGGGCTCAGCATTTCCCGGCGTCAGCTTTACGAGACAACAGACAAGTTAGCACTTCGCCCACTTCCGCAGGAACGCTTTGAGACCCCCGAATGGAAGGAAGTGCGGGTTAATAATGATTACCACGTGAAGTTCGACGATTGCTTTTACAGCGTTCCGTACAACCTGATACGGGAGAAGGTGGATCTGAGAGCTACAGCCACAACGGTTGAGATCTTTTTCAAGGGCCAGAGAGTCGCCTCACACAAGAGATTGCACGAACCCCGCTCTTCGGCCACGATCCCCGAACACATGCCCAAGGAGCACAGAGAGTACGCAGGTTGGACACCTTCAAAGATCGTTGAAGTTGCAGAGCAAATAGGCCCAAACACCCACCGTTTGGTTCAGACGATGCTTGGGGACGGGAAAAGTCAAGCAAGCGGGTACCGCAGAGCTCTCGGTGTTGTGCGTTTGGGTAAGACGTACGGAGAGGAGCGTCTTGAGAATGCCTGCAGTAAGGCGCTGGGGATGAAGGAGTTTTCCTACACAAGCCTTAAAAACATGCTTGAGAGTGGCTTTGACAAGAAGTGCCAGAAGCAGGAGGAGCGTGCCCCATTGGGGGATCACGAGAACGTACGAGGCCAGTCCTACTACGCTTAGAAAGGAGGCAGCAGATGATTGTCGAACAGACCTTGGAGAAACTTCATGCGATGAAGCTTCGCACAATGGCAAGGGCGTTTGAGGAGCAGCTCAGCGACGCTTCTTTTTCTGAGCTTTGCTTTGAGGAACGCCTTGGCCTTATCGTTGACCGGGAGTACCTTGAGCGGCAGAACCGCAGGCTTGCCCGCCGGCTTTCCACAGCCCGTTTCCGCTTCCAAGCGCGTATCGAGGAGATTGATTACCACAGGCGTCCCGGGCTTGATAAAGCTCTGGTCTCCCAGCTTGGAACGTGCGAATGGATCCGCAGGCATCTCAACCTGCTTATAACCGGGCCTACGGGAGTGGGTAAGACATTTCTTTCCTGTGCGTTTGGTACCCGAGCTTGCCAGCTGGGCTTCAAGGTGCTTTTCTACCGCACGCCGCGACTTTTCAGCGACCTTGAAGTTGCGCGCTGCGATGGCTCGTATCTTAAGCTTCTCGGTCGTCTTAAGCGGGTGGATCTGCTTATAATCGACGATTGGGGGTTGGGAACTCTTACCGACTCAGAGAGGCGGGACTTCCTGGAGATAATAGAAGACCGCTACGAGTTGGGCTCAACGGTGATATGCTCGCAGGTTCCGGTTGCAAAATGGCATAAGGTGATCGGCGAACCCACCCTGGCCGATTCAATCCTGGACCGCCTGGTGCACGGTGCATACCGTATTGAGCTTAAGGGCGAATCGTTCCGCAAGCGCAAAAGCCAAGTGCA
>CAZGYL010000786.1:0-2497 GCA_964529985.1 uncultured Planctomycetia bacterium
GAACAGGACAGGCGCTTCTCAGCTTGCCTGAGGGGCTCGTCTGCGGCCATATGACACTTCTTGTACTTTTTCCCGCTGCCGCACCAGCAGGGATCGTTGCGGCCGAGGTGGATATTGCGTTTAGGTTGAGGCTTCTCGGAACGAGAGAAAAGTCGCTTTAGGAATTTCATTGCCGGCCGTCCAAAGTCTGAGCAGGGGAAACAGATCGCACTTATGGAAACAGTACCCGACCGAATATAACCCCCTGCAAAGGTGTCTGCAACAGCGAGTCGGACCGAGACCCTGCTTTTCTTCCGCACCGGCTGTGCTGTAGACTGTCCTTGTGTTGGAAAAACAGGATTGGAGAGCCTTATGCGAACCGCGAAGCTTTTTGCGACCTCCTTTGCGACCTCCTTTGCGACCTCAATTGCTTTAATTGCGGCTTTCGGGCCGCTTGTTTCGAGCGGGCCTTCACCCTTCTGGCCGCGCTTTCACAGTGCACGCGGTGATAATGTCGCCCGGGACGAAGTGCTCTTTGAGGAATTCCCTTCTGGAGGCCCGACCCTTCTGTGGCGTTACTCAGGTTGCGGCAGGGGTTTTTCTTCGATTGTGACAGCCGAAGGCAAAATCTTTACGGCAGGTGACCATGGGCCTGACGAATTTGTGATCGCCTTGGATCTCAACGGCCGGCCGGTCTGGAAGAGGAGCAACGGCCCCAGCTGGCGGCGTGCTACTCCAGGTTCGCGCTCCACACCTACTTACTACAAAGGCATGCTTTATCACCTGAACCCTTTCGGACGACTTGCGGCGTTGAAGGCAGCTGACGGCTCGGAGGTTTGGTCAGTGGATTTGAAGGAAAGATTCGGCGCGCGGTACGGGTGGTGGGGAATGTCTGAGAGCGTGCTTGTAACGGAGCGTGCGGTCTTCTGCACACCCGGAGGCCCGAAGGGAAGTGTTGTGGCATTGGATCGGAAAACAGGAGAAACACTCTGGGCGAACACTCAAATAAAGGATAAGGCCGCTTACAGCTCGCCTGTGCTTATTGAGCACAAAGGCCGCAAGCAGCTTCTTGTGTTGCTTGAGCAAAACCTGGCAGGCATCGATCCGCGAACCGGTGCGACTCTGTGGACCTTTCCACACTACACTCCTTACGGGGTGAATGTGATAAGCCCTCTTTACTACAAGGGGCATGTTTTTGTGACCGGAGGGTACCGCGTGGGCTCTCGACTGCTTGAACTTGCCTCGGGCGGTAAGAGTGTCAAGCTGGTTTGGTCAAACGCCGCCCTGGACAATTGTCATGGCGGGGTCGTTCTCATTGATGGCTGCCTTTACGGAAGCGGGTGCCGCAAGTCGAAGCTGGGTTTCTTGTGCCTCAGGTGGCAGGACGGTCGAACCCTGTGGAATTCCACCGAGGTCGGCAAAGTGTCTTTGGTTGCGGCCGGGGGGCTGATTTGGGCTGTTAATGATAAAGGTGTTGTTTTTCTGATCGAACCCGATCCTGCTCGATGCCGGGTGCTCGGTCGGTTCAGGTTGCCTCCCGGGGATAAGGAACTTTGCCTTGCGCACCCCGTAATCGCAGGAGGAGTGCTCTATATCCGGCGAGGCACGGACCTGTGGGCATACCGAGTGGGTCCCGGCGGCTCGGAGCGGTGAACTTTCGGACCCAGCGACTTGGCAGCAGTCGCCTGCGCGGTAGAATTGGGGAGCCGACAACAGAAAGGGAGGTAAGACCATGGGGATTCCTCAGGGCATCGAACGTGTATCGGATACGATTTGGGAGATTCCCAAAGGCTACAAAAAGGGCATGCGGGTGCCGGCCCGCATCTATGCCACCGAAAAGCTGCTCAAGGACATGGACGACGGCGTGTTTGAGCAGGTCACCAACGTGGCGACTCTGCCTGGGATTCAGAGGTACGCCTACTGCATGCCCGACGGCCACTGGGGCTATGGATTTCCAATCGGCGGGATGGCCGCCATGGATACCAAAGAGGGAGTCATCTCACCGGGAGGAATAGGATTCGACGTAAACTGCGGAATGCGCCTCCTTCGCACCGACCTCACCCTGGAGCAGGTGCAGCCGAAGCTTGAAAGGCTTCTCGATAGGCTCTTTGAGCGCATACCGGCGGGAGTCGGTAAGAGGGGCTTTGTTAAAATCAGTCGCAAGGAATTCGAGGAAGTGGTTTCCAAAGGAGCCCGCTGGTGTATCGAGCAGGGCTACGGCTGGGAGGAAGACCTCGAGTGCACCGAAGACAACGGTTGCATTCCGGGCGCCGATCCGGCCGCTGTCAGCACCAAGGCCGTTGAGCGCGGTTACCAGCAGATCGGTACATTGGGCTCGGGAAACCATTACCTGGAGATTCAGGTTTTGAAACCTGAAAACGTCTTTGACAAAGAACTTGCTGAAGCCTTCGGCCTGACCATTCCCAATCAAATCGTTGTGATGTTCCACTGCGGCAGCAGGGGCTTCGGGCACCAGGTGGCGACCGACTACCTCCATGTCTTCCTCGAGGCCATGGAG
>CAZGYL010000787.1:0-2497 GCA_964529985.1 uncultured Planctomycetia bacterium
CTTCCGCCACGTCATCAGGGCTCAGGCCGAACTGACGCACGTTGTACACGTCGTAATCGAATCTATCGTATTGGATCGAGGCCACAGGACCGAACCGGAAGTCTTCGGGCCCGAGGCCGAAACACCGCAGTTTTCCCGTCAGCCCCCATGCCTCAAGCTCAGCGTTCGACCGGGACCAAACGTCCCGAATGCCGTTTTGGTAATCGTCGTCTTTAAGCGTTCCGGCTTCCCGTTCGACCGTGCTCCACCCGCTGAGGGAAAGTTCGAGCGAAAAGGTTTCAAGCCTGAGAGCAGCCCCTCCGTCGACTCTTTGGTTGTTTACGGGAAAAGTAAGGCGGGAACGCCAAGGCCCCTGGCTGCTGTCGCCTTCTATCGTGTAAGACGTGTAACCCGTGAAGTATGAGAAACGAAGTGAAGGTGTAACTTGGATACCCGGGCCGGCACTTAAGCCGAGCAGGAAAGCAGTAAGGCAGAGTCCGGTCATCCGGTTTTTCCTCTCAACGTCTTTTCCACAAGACGGCCGTACTTACGGAGGCGTCTTTTCGAACGTATAGCACAGGTAGTAGTAGGGCAACGCCACAGCTTCCCGCACCAAGTAGTAGAGACTGGTTCGAATACGCCCTCCCGGGCGCGCGGGCACCGTCAAAACACTGAGCCCCTGCCTCTCAAAAATGAGCTTAGCCCGTGCCAAATGGTAGTACTGGCTGACTATCATGACTCTTCTCCAGCCGTATCGGCGGAAGAGCGCGGCGCAATTAACCGCCGAAGCAAACGTGTTTACACCCTTTGGGTCCATGACGACCCTCTCGGCGGCCACACCTTCCGAAACCGCGAAGCGTTTCATTGCCTCTGCTTCGTTAACCCCACTTAGGCCCGTACCGCCCGAGACGATCAAATAAGAAACCCTCCCCTGTTTCAGAAGCTCTATCCCGGTGAGCATGCGGCTGCGAAGACTGGGGCTCAGAGACCAATCCGCGTTGACCCTCGCACCCAGAACAACCACAGCGTCGGCTCGCCCCAGGTACCGATAATCGGTGGTGCCGAATGTAACAATATGGGCCGCACAAAGCAGCATGAATGCAGGCGGGACGCAGAGAACTTGAAGCCAACCGGGGCGCAGGGTGGAGGCCGGCGTCAGATAGAGCCGCAAGGCTTCCGCTACAACTACAGCCAAGATCAAGGCGCTGAAAGGAACCGGCAGCGAACTTTGGATCAGGCCGCGCGCAAGCAGGGTGTAGTAGCGGATAATGTTCGCTGCAATGATAAGCGCAACCGAAACAAGCACTCCGATAGCAGCGCTCTGGAGCACGGGCAAGCGGGGAGGAAAAAGCATCACAAAGCCGAAGAGAAGAAGCCCCAGTGAAAGATAAGGTTCCGGAATCGGAAGGTTTATAAGCAATCTGGCGGCACCCAGGCTGGGTCTGGCTACACTCGCTCCCGCGTTGAGCACTACAAAGAGAGCAAGAGCGACTGCAAAGGGGCGGAAAACAAGCAGGAACGCCATCCTTCAGGAGCCTGCAGCTTGAGCTACAGCCACCTCAAATCCCTCGCGGCACTCAACAGCGCAAACACTACAAACCGGGTGGGAAAATCTACTGAAAGGCTCCCCTGCGAGAAGCTGCTCCGCGATCGCCCCCGGTTCCGACCGCCTGCAGGGCAATTCGGTCTCCTCGGTACCGATTCGATCCAGCGTGTAGGTGGCTACTATGAGAGCTCTGCCCCGCGGAAGTTCCATTTCCTCAACCTGTAAGCCCGAAAATCGTATTATCCCGAGGTAACCTCGGTCGGAACCACGGCTCACAGCGGCGGCAATGCGCGGTGTTTTCAGTTGGTCGTGCTCGTAATCAAAGGCAAGAAGCGCCAGGGCCAAAGCCTCCCGCGGGGGCAAGCCGGCGCTGATCCGTTCGAATAGGGCGTCGGTATGGCTGCCGTTGGAGGCCACAGCCCATCTGTCGTCACAGCGCAGGCAGCAATAAGAGATATAGGGATTTTTTTGCTCCTCTTCAGGCTCAAGAGGAATGATCCGGGCCCCGCCGGGCACCTTCTCAGCCCTTCGGTTGGGAAACGATCGCGAAGAAACGCGGTAAAGAACTCCGGTCGCTCCCTCCGGTGTGCGCAGCAGTCCGACGAATCGACCAACGTAAACCTGGGGGTTTGCTGTAGATTGTGACTTTTCTTCAGCCATGACTCCCGCTCCTCCTATATATCCTACGACTCGCGCACGCCTATATGGATCGCCTTTCCCGGCGGCCCAGCATAATAGGGTAGGGCCCGGAGCCCATCAAGGCGATCCACTGCTTGCCTGCCTTCCCGCGCCCGCCTATAATAGGCCGCTCATCTCGTACAGCGAGGTCGCCGCGGGAAACCTTACGGCCGCGCGGCGGCTCAACGGGGCAAACTCAGGGAGCGGTTGAGCGTAAGAAAGGAGAAACCCTATGGCGATCAAGATCGGTATCAACGGCTTCGGACGGATCGGGCGGCTCGTTTTCCGTGCCGC
>CAZGYL010000788.1:0-2495 GCA_964529985.1 uncultured Planctomycetia bacterium
GCATCCCTGCGGCGTACATGAAGCAGCTCATGTACAAGAACCGAATTCAACTCCTCTCGGCCCAAAGAAAATAGCAGATGCTCAGGCAGGATTATCACCGGCCGGAAAACACCGCAGGTTATCGGCGAGGCCAAACCAGGTGCGGCAAAAAGCCGCGGCCGCGGCCGAACGCGCAGTTTGCGGCACAAAGCGGAAAGCGGTTCGTTGAGCGGCCCGGGCACAGGTATCGCAGCGCGCCTGACCGCTGTATGCCGCCCCAGCTGCGTGCAAAGCCCCCCGAAAAGGAAAAGAATCCCTGCAAGCCAAAGAAGAAACACAACTTCAGGCAAACTGAGCCTTGAACCGGCTCTCAGGGGTGCTTCTGGGATCCCACGGCCGGCAGGAAGCGCCCGCTCAACAGGCCTTCTTCCAGGTAAAGCTTGTTTTTCCGCGGCACTCCCACCCGCCGCTTCGCTCCCTGTCGGGGATTGGGAAAAGAGCTGCGAAGATGCCACGGGATTCAGGATCCACTTAGCACCCAACCGGTCCTGCAAACCCGCAGGCCCAAGCGAAACAGGCGGAATTACGAAACGAAGCAGAACGATCGTCCACAGGGCACAGCGCACGCGTGCTGAGGCCCGGCGCAGGAAAAAGGCAAGTACCGCAACCGCAATGAAAAGAACCGTCGTCTGCCAGATAACGACAAGGAGCCCATGCAGAGCGCTTCCAGCGATCTCAGCCAAGTTCATGTCAGTCCTCTTCGAGAATGCGCTTAAGTTCCTGGATTTCCCGGGCGCTCAAGCCCCTTGCCTTGGCAATGTACGGAATGAGGGGGGCAAGCGAACCGTCAAGAACGTTGTCAAGAAAGCGTTCTACAGCCTTCTGCAGAAGGTCCCTCCTTCGCCTGCGCGCAGAGAACCTTTTAACAGGCCCAACGCGCTGCACCCTAAGCAGCCCCTTCTTCTCCATGCGCTCAAGCATGGTCTTTACCGTCGAATACGCCCAGCCCGTACGCTGGCAGACCGCTTCGTGGATCTCGCGCACCGTGGCCGTACCCCTGTCCCACACAGCCTTCATGAGGATCCACTCAGCAGGGGTTAAGCTGTCGAAGTTATCAGCCATAGGGCCTCCTTTCTGGTTACACAGGTGGCAACACTACTACTTTTGTAGCAGGCTGCTACAGGTGTAGGAAGAAAGAAGGCCCCTGTCAACCCCGGGTTTTCAGTTCACAGGCAGGTCTACTCGCAAGCCCTCTGGGCGGACTCGCAAGGCGGGTAGCTCAGGCAGCTTAGGCCCTCAAGAGGCGTAGGATCCACACCGCATTTTCCCACAGGGGCCGCAAGATCCATCTCAGAGCCGAACAGGTGCTGAATCAGCGCTATCGGGGTCTCCGATATCTACGGTCCCGTCGTCGTTCGTATCCGCTGCGTCCATGCAAGTTGGCTCAGGTCCTGCTCCGAAAAGATAGCTGAGTGTGAATATAGCGTCACCCATGTCCACAGTTCCGTCAGCGTTCGGATCCCCCCTTCTGAAGGGCTCCTCTCCGACCGGGAAAACCGCGAAGTATCGAAGAAAGCCTGTATCGTAAACCGTCCTTTGCCACTCCTGGAGGAAGACATAGACCATTACTCCCCCAAAAGTCAAAGGCTCCGCATCAACGGCGGAAATAGCAGTCTGGGGCTTGACCTCTCCTGCGTTCCACGCCCAAAGCTTCAAGGTGTTACCTTGGACGTCGAACTGCAGAACGACATCCCCGCTGCAGGCCTTAAGCTCCGTATACTCGTAGCCCAGGTGGCCTTCTACGCTGGGCGCAACTCTCCTCCAGATAAAGAGGTGATCATCGTTCGTTTCTCTCGGGGCGATGGCACCCCAGTAGCCGATACCGCCACCTTGCCACCGTGCTCCGAACCCCATCTCTCCGAAACATTGCTCCTTTCTGAATTGAGCCCTCAGAGAACAATCCGAGTAGCCAACCGGGGTCTTAGGGTCGGTTCCCGGTACAATGGCCGCAGAGCCTCTTCCCGGCACAATCCGAAGCTCAACTCCCCCCGGGGTTACGCATGTCTCAGGTGAATTGGTAGCCAGGCCGAACATGGAAGTACCGCAGAGGATTGCCATATCTCCGGTGTAAGAGCAGCCGCAGAAGTCTTGATAGAACCAGTACGAATCAGCTCCTGCACCAAGCGCCGGGAACAAAAACACCGCAAGGACGAAAAAGGCCGTACCTAACCCACGCTTCCTCTCCATAATCATTTTCTCCTTTCAAAAAGGGGCCCGGGGTCCTTATCGGGAAGGCGCAGCAGGCTTGAGGCTTCACGCTGCACCCTATATAACCGTGCGTAATTCGTAGACACCCTTTCGCCCCTCGATGCCCGCCTTAGCGGGCGCATCCCCCCCTTC
Source organism: uncultured Planctomycetia bacterium (assembly GCA_964529985.1). Classification (GTDB taxonomy): domain Bacteria; phylum Planctomycetota; class UBA8108; order UBA8890; family UBA8898; genus CAZGYL01. Next base: position 2,380 of record CAZGYL010000788.1, read on the forward strand.
CCCCGAAAGGGGGGGACGGGAGGGGAGGATTTCAAGAGACAGCTGCAAGCCGAGAAGTCCCAGTTCACCTGAACGCTTCCGACTCTTGTCTGAGAGGCGCCTGCCCAAAACCTTAC
>CAZGYL010000789.1:0-2479 GCA_964529985.1 uncultured Planctomycetia bacterium
CCCACAATTCACCCCGGCAGGCTACAAGGGCCCATAAGTGCCTCGTCCAATAAATACGGGAGCGGATGGCGGAGAGATTTTGGTGCGACGCAGGCCCCAATCAGCCGGCCCGCACCTATCCGGCCTCTCTGCTGCCTCTTGCTCTTCGCGGCAAGAACTTGGCCCGAGAAGGGAAGCCAGGCCGTCAATGCTCAGTGTTCCGACGGGCCACAAGTGCCACGATCTGCCCTACATAGGCCTCTGAGAGAACCATGAGTCATTGCCACAATGAGCTCAGGCTGTGTGGGGCCGGCTGATTGGGGATCGTAGACATCGCGCCAAAAGATCCCGCCAGGCGCCGCGAGTTCCGTTTTGGCGAAAAGCCAAAACCGGACGGTAGTTATTGGACGAGGCACTAACGTGTCTGTCCGGACTTCAGCAGCTTTTTCAGCTCCGACAGTATATCCTTGTAGAGGGCCCCGAAGGCGCTGTCCCGCGGGTCGCCGTAATTGATGCTGTGGCGACTGTTCTCATTGATCCAGAGGACATCTTTGCGTGTCCATTTTTTTGCGAGCTTTTCGATATGTTTGGCCAGGACGCCCGTGCGGTTGAGCCACAACGAGAAGTTGGGACGATCCGACTTCCCGCCGTGCTCTGCCGAATCTTTTTGGAACTTCGAGACGCAAGAGTCGAAGATTTTCTTGGCCTCTTCTCTGACCATGTCGTGGTAGCTTTTCATGGTTTTCGCCATAGTTCGCGGTTGCCTGCCGGAGGTTTATGAAACACGTGGATTTCGCAGTTCGCACAGTCAGCTTCTTGTCCGGGCGCCCCGAAGCGCCGCCGGCGCCACACTATACCGCGAAAAGAGAACTTATTAAAGGCACTTTTGCCGTGCTGCTCTTTCTGGCAGCGGGCTGTGCGGCTCCACAGCCTTTTTGGCGCTTCGAGTGGACCGTGACCACTCAAAAACGAGGACCTGACGGCTCTTGGAAGCCGGAAGGACGTGCCCGCGAGCAGATTGTGCTCGGGCCGGGATACCTCCGCATAGTAAGCCGCAGCAAGGGCTCCCCTCCTCTTGTACGCATTTACGACGAGCACAGCCGCAGTTACTGGGAAATTCGTCCTGGAGGCGGGAATCTCTGGCCGCTTGAGGAGGTCTTGGAGCGCATTGAGACGGCTTTTGTGAAAAAGCGCTGGGAGGCCCGCGCGGTTTTGGCGGGGGTCTCTCCCCTGTTGCGTACTTCAGGCTGGCGGCTTTTCTCAGGTGATCCCAAAGAGGTCGTTGTGACAGGGGCCGGCCCCGTTCTTTTCGGCGTACCGACTCAGCGGCTGCGGGTGGGGGCGTTGCCCGGCATGCCGTGGGAAGCAATCGTCGCCCGGCGGCCGCTTCTGGAAGGTGTATCATGGGAGCTTGTCTTCTTGACTCTGGGAGTCCCCAGAGACAACGCGCGCGTGCTTGCCCGGAGCTTGGGAGGCTTCCCCCTGGATATCACAATGACCTCAGCCGATCGCAGCCGGAGGGTGCGCTGCCTGGTGGTGCGTGCTCCTGAGCCTGCTTCGGCTGAGAGTCCTGAAGACGTAGTCCCACACGACTTATGGGAGAGTATGCAGGCCCGGGAAGAGAAGCTGAAGCACGGCGGGACACTGTTGCGGATTCTGGACGGCGAAAAGGCTCCGCCCGGGGTTACGCTTCTCGGAGCTTGCGTTCGGTTCGCGCGCATGCTGAAGCGCAGTACGGTCCAGTCGGCGATAAAGCGGTTCGAAGCACTGAAGGACCCTGAGGCAAGGCGCTGTCTCATGGTCGCAGCCGCGCGCGTCGCCCCGGATCGGGCCGTATCGCGGCTTCTTTTCCTTGTCAAACACGCGGATCTCGCGGTGGCGTGGGACGCAGCCTGGGCCTTGAGTAAAGTATTACCGGCACCTCGAGCGGCGCAGTTGGTCGGCACTGTGCTTCGGAGGGTTCGCCGCGGTGAGGACAAGTACACGGACGCGAGCCCCCGGCTGTCCAGAAGACTTTACATGTGGGGGACTGATCTCCTGCGCCTTCTTACAGGACGCGATTGGGGGTTCTGGCCGAACGTGGAAGAGGAAGCGGCTGTGGAACGCTGGCTGAACTACCTTTCTCAGCTCAAGGAGGAGTCAGGCCAGAACGTGCCGTCCTTTCCTGCGGCGCCTGCGAATGACCTCCCTGCCGCCTCGGGTTTTCATGCGGTACCGGAATCCCCGGCGTTCCCGCTTCCGTGAGCTTCTCCGTATGTTCTTCTTCATGGCTCAAACACGCCGCAACCTGCAAGCGGCCGCTGCCGAAAGACCTTTTCTCTTACCCGTGTGACACAGTGTAAAGCCCTATAGTACCCCACGTGCGACGCTCATTCAAATGCCTACCAGTCGACTAGTGCCTCATGCGGAAACCACTTTCCAGTTTCCACAATTCGCTGCGACAAACCAGAGGGCCCCATAAGTGCCTCGTCCAATAAATACGGGAGCGGATGGCGGAGAG
>CAZGYL010000790.1:0-2463 GCA_964529985.1 uncultured Planctomycetia bacterium
TGGAACTCATGACAAAGAGAGTCCTTTATGCATTGCTTGTGGCGGCCTTGGCGAGCCGCTCATTCGCCGACGAGGAGCTGAATCGGAGGATCGAGCAGGCGATAGACCGCGGTGCGTCTTTCCTTCTTAAGGTCCTGCGCGGCGAAGCAAAAGCTCCCGACGGCACTTCGATGGGCACGTGGGACGCGGTTCCCGGATACCCGATGGGGTGTGCCGCGATCCAGGTGTACGCGCTGGTCAAGAGTGACATTTCCTACACCCACCCGATAATCCGGGAGGGTCTCTCGCGCTTGGCCTCCCTCCCCTTGCAAAAAACCTACTCCGTGGCGCTTTATATCATGGCCCTCGATGCCATTCTGAAACAAATGGATCTCGAAGCGGTGCTCGGCAGCCGCCCCTCAATGAAGTTGAGGCGGCAGCTGTACCAAAGGATGACGAATGCCACGAATTGGCTTGTGCGTGCGAGGTGGAAAGGCCGGGGAGTGTGGAACTACGGAGTTTACAATCCGGCAAGTCCGAGATTCGACCATTCCAACACCCAGTTCGCCGTACTGGCTTTGGGTGTGGCATGGCGCCGTAGGATTCCGATCCCCAGAGAGGTGTGGGTTGAGATAGCCGAGCACTTCTGCGAAACCCAGGAACCTAAAGGCCCCCGAATAATTCCAAGGTGGAAGCGGGCGGCTCTTCCGGGCGAAGAGGTAGCGTTCAAGAAAAAGGCCCGCACCGAGGTCCGGCCCAAGCAGAAGCAGCCTGACTGGGCGAAAGAGGACGCCGAAGTTTCCGCGCGCGGTTGGGCCTACCAGGAGTTGAAGGAAAAAGGCCGCACAGCCTCTTTCAATATGACTTGCGCCGGTGCCTCCTCGCTGCTTATTGCTTACGAAGCGCTGAAAGGCGATAAGAGGTTCAAAGATTTCGAAAAGGTGGAGAAGGCCATCCGCGACGGTATCGGGTGGATTATTGCACGTGTCAACGGCCAGGATTCCTGGAGGTGGGGCGGACTCGGAGGCGCATACTATTCACTCTACAGCCTTGAAAAGGTGGGAGATCTGGGGGGTATAGAGAAATTCGGTTCGTTCGATTGGTACGAGGTTGGAGCGCGCCACCTTATCTCAATCCAAAACAAGAAGCTAGGCTGCTGGGGTACCAACGATAGGCCGGGAAACATCAATTACATGACTTCTCTTGCGCTTCTTTTCCTTTCCCGCGCGACCGACCTTACTTTTCATAACCGACCTTTGATGCGGCGTGTGGTGACGGGAAAGGGATCGAGCGCTTTGCCCAAGAAAACCTCTTCCCGCGATTGGGTATATCTGCCTGATCTCCACCTTGAGGTACCGGCGCGCCGGATTTTCCGCAAGCTCCGCTATCTGCCGACCCGCAAACTCCTGCGTATGGCGGAAGGAGTTGTCAAGTATTACGATCCGCGCTGGCGCCCCGAGCTCATTCCAACGCTGCTTGAGACCTTCGAACGTACGCCGTACGCGCCGATCAAGAAGGCCGTGCGTAAATGGCTCGCCCAAATCGCGGGCTTCTTGGCGAAAGACCCGAAGCAATACCGCACATTCATGCAGCGGTGGAATGAAGTGTGGGAGGCGGGCCGGACGCAGAATCGCAAAAAAGTGCCGCAGCTTCTCTCATACCTGCGCCAAACCCAAAGCAAACAGCTCAAGCTGCGGATCATTTGGGCGCTTACCGTGATACGCGCCCCAGAAGCCATACCGGCTTTGGTCGAAGAAATGGACTCGCCGGATAAGGAAATCCGTACCAAAGCCTACCGTGCAGTGGTATATATTTCGGGCAAGAATTTTCCCTTCGACCCTGAAGCGCCTAAGAGCACCCGCGAGCGCCAGTTGGAGCGCTGGCGGTCTTTCGCGGCCCAATTCAGCAGCAGCTGACACCTCAGGGACCTCAGCCCGAAAGAAGCGTTCCGTCAGCCTCCCTGCTGCAGTTTTCTGAACCTTTCAACCCTGCGGCGCATGCACTGGGGGCACTGCACGAGTTCGCGCCGAGGGGGCTGCTTGTCAGTGAAAAACGCCCGCTTGCAGACGCAACAAACCACCTGCCAGAACCGCGGCTGTGTTCCGTTTTTCTGATCCGCCCGCTTCTTGAGCTTCCCAGCCTTGACCGATCCCGGTTGGCGCGCACTCGAAGTGCCGGAGCCCTGGCTCTTTTTCCCGCCGCGCCGGCGCTTTCTCTTACGCCTCTTGCCTTTGTTGCCGTCGGCCCGCTGGTTGTTGGTCCCACGGCCGCCGTTCCGTCCGACCAACGCGGCGTAACACTCAGCACAATAAGTAGCTGTACGGCCGTTATTCGAACTGCTGCGCTGGACAAATTCTTTGCCGCACGCCCGGCAATTGGCTCTTGTCTCACTGATACCCATAAATTTTGGTCCTTTCTCCTCTTTTCCTCCTCACCTTCAGGGCTCCAATCTACGATCTACTTCACCTTCAAGGCACACGAAAC
>CAZGYL010000791.1:0-2462 GCA_964529985.1 uncultured Planctomycetia bacterium
TCGGCTTTTTGCCATGAGGACAGAACGAACTGCTTTTCTTCCGTTCATTGGAAGGGCCGGTAGCTACCTGCGGTGTCCGGCGTACGAGCAGAGCAGATAGGCATTCGGCCCAGACGCTCTGCAATACGGTAGCGGTGGACCGGCCCGCCGGGGCGCCATTTCAGATGCAATCGCCTCCAATGGGGATCGGCGCTGGCCGCCAGGGGGCCGAAATGCGCTTGGCTGTTGCAGCTCGCCTGCCGGTGTTATGGGTGCGGTCAGTTGTCTGAGTAAATCATATAGGCCACGCTCATGCTGCCGCAACCTGCTTCAGGGCCATGCTCTCCCGTTGGAAAGCGAGGAACATTAAGGTCAGGGCCCGGGTACAGAGGATTTTGGAGAAGGGGCTGGCACGGGAGGAGATTTCTCGCCCGGAGGCGCTGGAGCTGGTGGGAATCCAATGAGAAGTCCCCAAGATGTACGCCCTGGCATGGGCTGCAAACACGTTGAGCAGACAGACGTTCGGCGACCGGGAGAAGTTTATGCTCAGGTCGGGATCAACCTGTGGCCCTGTCTCCCGAGATGCCCATGGTTGGCAATATAGGCGACTTCGGCCCGGAGCAGGCCGTGGAGCTGCTGGAGGCCTGTGCCCGGGAACGGAACCCCAAGCGCCATAACACATTCAGCAGGAAAAGCCGGCTCGAGTCCCGAGACCAGAGAGTGTGGAAGGTTCAGCGGTGATCCAACCGCTCCCGCGCCGCGGGGTCCCTCAGAGTCCGCTGCAATTAAGGGAAACTTCCGGGGCGCACAATATGGTCTCAACCGCGCCGGCGTGCTGCTCTTGGGAATGCAGCCAGGCCACCCAGACGTGGTTCGACTCACCGCTCCTGAAACAAATCGTCCTTGAAGAATTTGCTCCACTCATCGCACGGTGCAAAGCCAAGCTGCCCCACCTTTTTCACCGTAGGGGCATATCGCCGGTGGCACGTCAGTAACGACAGTCCTTTGCCGAGCGGCTATGGTGTCCCTTTTATGCCAGGAACGCATTTTTATTGAACACATTTGTGGATGGAGGATGGCCGCTCGAATCGGACAAGGTCACCAAGACCAGTGTCCAACTGCAGATGCGGTTTCACTACAGCGGTGTCCCGCTGCGGCCTTTTCTCACGGACGACTACTTCTGGTTCTGGGAAGCGTATGGCCTTCTGCGCACCGTGACCACACCGCCATCGGGATCGCTCACGTAGAAGGAATAGTGCCACTGGAACGGCATGCCGGCGAAGCCACCCGCATCGAGCGAGCCGCTAACCCGCGGCGGTTCGTTTGCCGCTGCGAAGCCTGTGAGCCGCACGGCTAGGACGACGGCTGCAGTCGCGCGAAGCGCGTACGTCTGTGCCTGGGGCGAATTATTACCGGCTTCGCCGAGGCTACCTTTCTCTTTTTCGACCCCGCGTTCCCAGGCAGACCGAAGACAGAACTCGCCATGTTTTCGGACATGAGGCCGCAGTTCCTATTGGGGCACTGCTTCGCTTTGGCCCATCAACCCAAACGCAGAGGTCGTCTTTCGGTCGATCCCGAGGCTACTTGCGTACTCAAGTTGACTGCTTTTTTTGAAGGCTTAATGTGCAATTTTTGCTCAACAGAAAAAGGCAATCTTCCGATAACAGCAAAAGAACCGAATTTATCGGAGATTGCCTCATGTTCAAGATCGGAAGAATTCCGCGGTCACTTGAGAGCTTCTTCCGGCCCCTTTTGGCCAATTTCCTCTGGGACCAGGGCAGCTATTTCCAGAGCCTGGTTCTGGTCATGGCCTTCGCCTGGGGCTGGCGCAATATCACGAGCCTGTACAGGTCCTTTGATGTTAACCGCCCCCGTACCAGATTCAACAACTTCTTGCACCGGGCTCGGGTGGATCTGGCCGAGCTCCTGGGCCAGAAGGCCACCGAGCTGGTCCACATGGCGCGCTGCCTCGGGGAGAAGAACGTGTACCTCATAATCGACGACACCAGGAAGCCTAAACGCGGCAAGCACATGGCGGCCGTCGGGTACATATACGACGACGTCCTTGGAGGACCATTCCCGGCCACCTGTATGTTACGGCGATAGTTCGGATAGGGCCGGTTGTGATCCCTCTCGGTATCCGCTTATACGTGAAAAAAGAGCAGTGTGAGGAGCTGGGGCTTGAATTTCGACGTTTGACCCAGCTTGCTTCTGAATTGATCCGGATCTTTGAGGCGCCCGAAGGTATGAAGGTCCGGGTGCTATTTGATAGCTTTTATCTATGCCCCCGGGTGCTGCGAGCCTGCCAGGAGAAGGGATTTCGCTTCGTATCTACCCTGAAGGACAACCGAACTGTATTGATACGCGGAAGAAATTTGAAACTCGGACTCTACAAGAGGCGAGCATTCAGAAGTGGAAAGAAGAAGACTGTCAAGCTCCGCAAGCCAAACGGGCAGCTTGTAAAATACACTTACGTCGATCTT
>CAZGYL010000792.1:0-2461 GCA_964529985.1 uncultured Planctomycetia bacterium
GCCCCTCGGATCAGCTCCGGTGTAAGCGGCCGGCTGCGGTGATTCTTCAGCTCAAAGCCCAGCTCCGCAACCACTTTGCGCGCGTTGGCGCTCGCCGGCAGTCCTTGTGCAGCAAAAGTCCCTGCTGAAAGGAAGCGAAATCCGAGCGCTCGGAGCTCCTTCCTGGTGACACCCAACACCCGGCGGAAAAGCCCCTCAGCAATGACCTGAGCCATGGGTGACCGGCATGTGTTGCCGGTACAGACGAAGAGATAAGTTTTCCCGTCAAGAAGTTTGGCCACCATTTCCCGGCTGAGGAGCCCTTCTCGCAAGATCTCGTATGTGCGGTCTTCCACGCGTACGACCGTGGAAGCCTGCCGAATTGCAGACGTACCTCCGTCAAGCACAAGGTCCAGCTCGGCCGGGAAATACTTCAGGACCTCCTCAGCACTTACCGCAGGGGGCTCCGAACGCGGGTTACAGCTGGGACATGCAATGGGTTGAGCGACCTCTTTGAGTACCCCCGCGGCCACCGGGTGCGCAGGCACTCTGATACCCAGCCCCTTGCCGCCGAGATTCAGTTCCGCCTCGGGAAAAACAATGGTGAGCGGCCCCGGCCAAAACTTCTTTATAAGCGGCTTAGCCCGCACGGGCACCCGTCCTACAAGCCGAACCGCCTCCTCCACCGTGGCCACCTGCAGGGGAAACGGCTCCTCCGGCGGCCTTTCTTTCAGAGCCCGAAGGCGCGAAAGCGCCTCACGGCTCGAAGCAAGGCAGGCGATTCCGTAAACGGTTTCCGTAGGCAGCGCCACCAGCCCGCCCTTCCGCAGGACTTCGGCGGCGTAACGGATAACCGAAGGTTCAGGGCTCCGGGGGTTTACGCTGCGTACCTCTGGTGCCATTTGTCCTCGCCAAAAGTCCATGTAACTGTACCCTGGGCCTTCCTGCACCACAATAGGGGCGTTGAAACCCAGGCCGCAGTAAATTTCATAAAGTCCCGGAACCGCAGCCGCCGGGTGTGGAGCCTTCGGGCTCGATGGGAGAAAATGAGTCCCTTGCCGTCCCTTTTGAAAGGCTCAGAGGCGCCGGGACGGCGGAAGCCTTACAAAGGAGATCGCCATGGTACTTGTCGTCGGTACGATAGGTCTTGACAGCATTGAGACGCCAAACGGCACAAAGAAGGAGTGTGTGGGCGGGTCGGCCATGCACTTCGCCTATGCTGCTTCGGTCTTCGGCCCCGTCCGGCTTGTGAGCGTCGTAGGGGAAGATTTCCCGGCTTCTGCGTTACAAGAGCTCAGCAGGCGGGGGATCGACACAGCAGGTGTAAGCGTTGCGCCCGGCAAGACGTTCCGCTGGTCCTGCCGCTACTTCGACGATATGGACAGGCGGGAGACCCTGAGCACTGAGCTTAACGTGTTCGCTCAGTGGAAGCCTTGTATACCTCCGCAGTGGCGGGACAGCTCCACGGTTTTTCTCGCCAACCTATCGCCCCAGCTTCAGCTTTCCGTGCTCGACCAGTTGGAGAAGCCGCGCTTGGTTGTAGCAGACACCATGGACCTGTGGATCCAGACCGAACGGCAAGAGCTTGAAGAGCTGCTCAGGCGGGTGCACGGATTTGTTCTTAACGAAGAGGAAGCCCGGCTTCTCACAGAAGAGCCCACCACGATAAGAGCCGGGCGGTCTCTGCTCGAACGCGGGCTTCAGTTTGTGATAATCAAGAAAGGAGGCCACGGCGCGACGCTTTTCACAGAGCAAGGAATCTCTACACTTCCCGCCTACCCTGTTGAACGGGTCTACGATCCCACAGGAGCGGGAGACAGTTTTGCGGGCGGTCTTATGGGCTACCTCGCCGGCCGGGATAAGGTGGATCTGCGCGAACTCAAGCGCGCCCTGGCCTTGGGAACGTGTATAGCCTCATTCAATGTGGAGGATTTCGGTACCGAACGTCTGGCCCGCCTCTCCCCGGAAGAGTTGGAGGAGCGGCTTTCCGCCTTTAGGATGATGCTTTCTGTTTGAGCGAAATGCGAACCTTTATCGCCGTTGACCTGAGTGAAGAAGTCCGCCGATCTGTAGCCGAGGTCATCAGCCGCCTCAGGGAGCGTATCACCAACGTAAGGTGGAGCGCTCCTGAGAACGTGCATATAACGCTTCGGTTCCTGGGCGAGGTCCCTGAAGGAGAGCTGCCCAAGGTTCTTGAGGCGGCGAGAGCTGCAGCTTCCGCTTCGGAGCCTTTCGTGCTTCAGGCGGGCGGCGCCTCGGGGTTCGGGGGCAAAAATCCGAGAGTGCTCTTCCTTGAAGTCGAAGGGGAAGTCTCGCTCCTCAAGAAGCTTCAAGAGCGGCTTGAAGATGAGCTCGATCAACGAGGCTTCGGCAGGGAAGGGCGTGCGTTCGCACCCCACTTAACATTGGGCCGCAGAAAGGGAGGGTTTCTGCCTGCCGACTGGGCGGACTTCAAGGTTCCGGAACCACGGGATTGGGAGGT
>CAZGYL010000793.1:0-2456 GCA_964529985.1 uncultured Planctomycetia bacterium
CGACTATCTGGCACTTTTTGTAAAGGTCATGCAGTCCAAGTACCACATAAAGACGAATGACAAGGAGCTTGCCTGCGCGCCTTTCACCTCGCCCGAAGGGCAGAAGTATTTCGCTGCAATGAAGTGCGCTATCAATATGTCCTTTGCGAACCGGCAGGTTATCGCCCACCGGGTGAGGGAGGTTTTTTCCGAAGTATTCGGCAAGGATCCCCGTGAGCTGGGGATTCACCAAATCTATGATGTCGCTCACAACACCGCTCGGCTTGAACGCCACAAGGTGAACGGCAAGGAGGTCGAGGTTCTTGTTCACCGAAAAGGCGCGACCAGGGCGTTCGGCCCCGGTCACCCGGATCTGCCGCCTCGGTTTCAGAAAACCGGTCAGCCTGTGATAATCGGCGGGAGTATGGAGACCGGCTCCTATCTTTTGGTGGGAACCGAGCAGGGGGCTGAGGCCTTCTTTACAACAGCGCACGGAAGCGGCAGGACCATGAGCAGGCGGCAGGCCAAGCGCCGTTTCCGCGGTGATAAGCTGAAGCAGGAGCTCAGGGAAAAAGGAATTTACGTGCGCTGTGCATCACTGTCCGGTCTTGCTGAAGAAGCGGGTGCTGCGTACAAGAGCATCGACGATGTGGTGGATGCAGTTTGGAAGGCCGGGATAAGCAAGCCGGTCGCCCGTTTTGTGCCTATTGGGAACATAAAAGGCTGAGACAAGAGAACCGACCACGTAGGCGCGGGGTTTCAGCCCTACAGCTTGAGAAATGCCGTACAAATACCGCGACGATCTTACAAAGTCAGATGTCGCCTTCGACGCCTGGGGCCGCACCCTGGAGGAACTCATTCAGGCTGCAGGCGATGCCACCTTAAACGTCATGGTGGAGGATCTTTCCTCTATTTCTCCTGCCGAAACCCGCACGATTCAGGTGGAGGAAGAGAGCCCGGAGCTTCTTCTTTTTCAGCTCCTCCAGGAGCTCATTTACTACAAGGACGCAGAAGAACTGCTTTTGCGCTACAGAAAAGCGCAGGTGGAGGAAAAGGGCGAGAAACTCCTTGCGATTGCAGAAGCTGCGGGTGAAAGGATAGATCCCGAGCGGCACGCCCTTATAGTCGACGTAAAGGCGGTGACGCTTCACAGGTTCAAGGTGGTGGAGGAAAACGGAATCTGGCGGGCTACGGTCGTGCTGGATGTCTGAGTGCCCTCCCTCCGGCTTCCCTTCTCCCCGAGGTCCCTGCCCTGCGGCCCCCGGGATCCCCGAAACGAACCTGTAGCGCCTCGGGGGCTTCTGATACAATGCAGTTTAACCTCTGTGTTCTTTCCGGCTTTTCAGTAAGAATCCGCGAGAAAGAGAACAGCCCCTCCAAATACTAATAAACGGGGCGCCGGAGGCGACCTTCTTATGGGAGGACCGTTTAAAAGCCCCATGGATCCGGACGCCCGTGACCGAGAGCTTCTGCGTTCCTACGCAGAGAACGGAGATGAACGGTCGCTTGCTGAGTTCATAAAGCGACACGAGAGCGCATTGCTCCGTTTTTCAGCTCGACTCCTGGGAGACGGACATGCCGCCCAGGACATAGTGCAGGAGGTTTTTTTCCGTGTTGTGGCAAGACCGCAACTGCTTCTGAAAGCACGCAATTGCCGGAATTGGCTGCTTGTTGTGACACGTAATCTGGGGGTCAGCTATATGCGGCGCGAAATCCGGCGGAGAAGGAATACCGAGAGGTTGAGCGGCCGCCTTGCAAGGACGCGCTCGTTCGAGCCTCCGGCGGACAGGCAACTTGAGAGGTCGGAGATAAGGGAACAGGTCCTGAGAGCACTGATGCTGCTTAAGCCGAGGCACAGAGAACTGGTGCTGCTGCGGCTCCAAGAGGGGAAATCATACCGGGAAATAGGACGCATCACCGGCCTGAGTGTGAGCAACGTCGGATACCTGCTTCACTGTGCGCTTAAGGAGCTGTCCGTTCTTTTGCGGGACATACGGGAGGTCCTGGAATGAGGCGTGAACATCCGGAACACCTGCTTACCGCATATCTGCTCGGGGAACTTACCGAAAAAGCCCGCCTGGAGGTTGAAAAGCACCTCGCTCAATGCAGCAGTTGCAGGGAGGAACTTTCCGTCCTAAGGCGTACGATTTCTCTTCTTGCCGAAACATTGGGCAAAGCCCCCGAACAGTTCAGCTTGGAGGAAAGGAGAAGGATAGAGATCATTTACGCCGCCCGCAGGGCCCGTTCCTCCTGGTGGCGGTATATGCGGGCCGCCGTCGGGGTTCTTATCGCTGCGGCCTGCTTTGTCGTTCTTGCCGCTTTCCTCGGCCCGAGCATTTTCGTGCAGTATCGCGAGGTTCCGAAAAGTGCTGTGCGCTTCCGACTCCGGGAGCGCCTGCCGGTCAGACCGCCGGTCGGTGCGAGACTGGATCTACCCGCGGTAAACGCCGAAGCCCCCGCTGAGGCTGGGGAAGGTG
>CAZGYL010000794.1:0-2449 GCA_964529985.1 uncultured Planctomycetia bacterium
AGCATGGTTTACCGCGATAGAAACCACCCTTCCATAATCGTCTGGTCAATGGGTAACGAGGCCGGATACGGACGGAACTTCGAGCTTATGGCTGCTTCGGCCCGGAAGATCGATCCCACGCGGCCTATCCAGTACGAGCAAGCCGGTCTCAGGCCCATGACCGACATTTACTGTCCCATGTACGCCTCGATCAGGCGGATCGAGGCTTATGCTGAGAAGCACAAGGACCGCCCTCTTATTCTCTGCGAGTATGCCCATGCAATGGGGAACAGCGTCGGAAATCTGCAGGATTACTGGGACGTCATAGAAAAGTATCCTGTGCTGCAGGGCGGGTGCATTTGGGACTGGGTGGATCAAGGTCTCCGCAAGAAGGGCCCAATCACCTTCGTGCTGGACCAAAGCCGGGCCGGGAACGACGGCCTCATAGTAGGTGAGATTGTGGAAGAAAAAGGGCTTTGGGGACTTCGCAACGGTGCAGTTTACTTCCGCTATGCCCCGAGCCTCGACATCACCGGGACAGACCTTACGCTCGAAGCATGGGTGCGGGGTGGGAGTATCAGGGGCGACCAAGCGATCATAAGCAAAGGCGACTGCCAGTATTCCTTAAAGGTTAATTCCAGAAGGCAGCTTGAGTTTTTCATTTACGATCAAAGTTGGGTTGTCGTCAGGGCGCCTTTGCCCGAGAGCTGGGAGAGCCGGATTCAACACATAGCCGGGACTTACGATGGACGGAAACTCAGGCTCTACGTAGACGGAGTCAAGGTCGCGGAAGAAGCGCATCAGGGGCCGATACAGAGGTGCGCCTATCCTGTTGTTGTAGGGCGCAACGCGGAAGTACGGGGCCGCAGTTTCTGCGGAGTCATCTACCGGGCGAGAATCTGTTGTGAGGCCTTGCCGGAGGACAAACTGGGCGATCCCAGTGCTGCTCCCCCCGCCTCTGCGGTCTTATGGCTTGATTTCGCACCGGAACACCTCAAACGCAGCGCTCAAGAATACGAATACTGGGCTTACGGAGGTGACTACGGCGATTATCCGAACGACGAGAACTTCTGCTGCAACGGCGTTGTGCAGCCTGACAGGACGCCGAATCCCTCTCTTTTTGAGGTCAAGAAAGTCTACCAAAACGTCTCGGTCGAACCTATTGATCTGCTTAAGGGCCGGCTTCTTGTACGCAACAAGTACTGTTTTCGCGACCTATCTTTCCTGCGGGGGGCCTGGCAGCTTGACAGAAACGGTGAGACGATCCTGAGGGGATTTCTCCCGGTGTTGCACACACCTCCCGGAGGGCGTGAGGAAGTGACGATCCCCCTGCACTTCCCCGACCCTGAGCCAGGGGCCGAATATTGGCTCAAGGTTTCCTTTGAGCTCCTCAGAGACGAGCTGTGGGCCCCGCGCGGATACGTCGTTGCATGGGACCAATTCAAAGTGCCTCTCAAGGCACCGCCTCCGCCCGAAGCCGATCCGCAGAGCATGCCGCCCCTCAGGCTGGAAGAAACGGACTCGGCCTGGGTTGTTGTTGGAAAGGGCTTCTCGGTTGCCGTCGGGAAGCGTAATGGAGCGCTTACTTCGTTCCGCCTCGGGGACAGGGAACTTGTGGCTTCCCCGCTTTCGCCCAACTTCTGGAGGGTTCCGACCGACAACGACATAGGCAACCATATGCCCAGGCGAATGGGATACTGGCGGTTCGCAGGTCCCGAGCGGAAAGTAAAAAAGGTACGGGCCGAAAAGCGTGCGGACTCGGTAGTGCGAATCACTGTTTCGGCAGAGCTTCCTTCCGCAGGGAGAGAACCCCGAGCGGCCGCTTTTCACCATAAGCTCACCACCGTTTATACGGTGTATGGAAACCGAGCCCTTGTGGTGGAAACCGCATTTGAGCCTCACGGCAAACTACCGGATCTACCTCGTTTCGGCATGCAAATGGCGATACCCGGGTGTTTCAACCGTGTGACCTGGTACGGGCGCGGTCCTCACGAATCGTATTGGGATCGCAAGACCGGCGCTGCAGTGGGGCTGTGGTCCATGCCCGTTGAGGAGCAAATCCACACGTACGTCAGGCCGCAGGAAAACGGCAACAAGACCGATGTACGCTGGGCATCGCTTACTGACGAGAAAGGTGCGGGACTTCTTATTGTAGGCATGCCAGCAATAGAATTCAGCGCATGGCCCTACACAATGAGCGATCTTGAGCTTGCGCAACACACCCATGAACTTCCAAGGCGCGATACAATCACGGTGAACATCGATTACAGGCAGATGGGGGTGGGAGGCGACAACAGTTGGGGGGCGAGGACTCACCCGGAATACTGCCTCCCCGCTGTTCCCTACAGGTACAAGTTCAGACTGCACGCATTGACTGCCGGGCAATCGCTCAAAGAGCTTATAAACATGAGCTTCCGCTAGTGCCTCATCCAATAACTACCTTCCGGTTTTGGCTTTTCGCCAAAACCGG
>CAZGYL010000795.1:0-2443 GCA_964529985.1 uncultured Planctomycetia bacterium
GCTTATCTCTCCCGGAAGCTGCAGATAAACCTCCCAACCCGGCAACCGGCGTGAGCGCAGAACAAACCGCCCCTCTTTGGAATCAAGCAAGAGCGAAAGCGTGCTGCTTCCGATCATTAGGTTCCGGGCGCACAAATCAACCGCAAAGATCGCCAAGAACGCGAGGGTGGCAACCGACGGCATACTGGTACCTCTCAGGCGGCGTGTTACAAGAAGATACGGGCCTTAAGGAATGCCCGCGCAAGCGCGTGAGAACCTTCGAAACACCCGAAAGAGTGGGCCTTCTCAGGTCTCTTTTGGGAGCAAGCATTCCGCACCTCAAGTTTCGCCACAAAGGGGGGATGCGCCCTCTCATGCGGGCATGGGGCGGCGAAAGGGTGTGTACGAATTACGGACACCCATCTGAAACGTGCCTCTCCTTTCCCGGCGACAGGCACGCTGCGAGTAGTCTTCAGCCTTTGGTCCACTCCGTGTGGAAAGTACCGGCTTTATCGATCCTCTCGTACGTGTGGGCCCCGAAGTAGTCGCGCTGTGCCTGAATCAGGTTGGCCGGCAGCCGATCACGCCTATAGCTGTCGAAGTAATCCAGCGAGGCGCTGAAAGCCGGCGTGGGGATCCCCAGTTCCTTTGCAGTCTTTACAACCGTACGCCAGTTTTCCTGGGTACGGCTCACAACTTCAAGAAAGTACGGATCCAGCAGCAGGTTGGGCAGATCGGGATCCCGGTCGAAGGCCTCCTTGATCCGGTTCAGGAACCTTGCCCGGATGATACAGCCGCCGCGCCACAAAGAAGCGATCACACCCAGGTTCAGATCCCATTCGTACTCAGCGCTCGCCGCTCTCAGGAGCGCCATGCCCTGAGCGTAGCTGCAGACTTTAGAAGCGTAGAGCGCGTCCCTTATCGCATTGATGAACGCGTTCTTGTCTCCGGTGTAAGTGCTGCTCGGCCCCGGTATAATCTTTGAAGCCTTAACCCTTTCGTCTTTAAGGGCCGACATGCACCGCGCAAAAACCGCCTCGGTTATGGTGGGAGTGGGGATCCCAAGGTCAAGAGCATTCTGACTGGTCCACTTTCCGGTTCCCTTCTGCCCGGCCTTATCCAGAATCAACTCCACGAGCGGCTGCCCCGTCTCTTCGTCTTTACGCGCGAAAATATCGCGCGTGATCTGAATAAGGTATGAATCAAGATCACCTTCGTTCCAGCGCGCAAACACCTCGTGGAGCTCTTCACTGGTAAGTCCCAAGGCGTTCTTCATTATGAAGTAAGCCTCGGCTATAAGCTGCATATCTCCGTATTCGATCCCGTTGTGGACCATCTTTACGTAGTGGCCCGCGCCGTCCGGTCCGAGGTACGCGCAGCACGGCTCTCCGTCGACTTTTGCAGCTATCGCGGTGAATATCTTCTCGATCCTGTCATAGGCTTTCTTGTGCCCGCCGGGCATGAGACTCGGGCCTTTCAGTGCTCCTTCTTCACCACCCGAAACCCCCGTTCCGATATACAGCAGATCCATTGCCTCGACTTTGGCGCAACGCCGTCTTGTGTCCATAAAGTGGCTGTTGCCGCCGTCGATTATGATGTCCTCCGGATCAAGCAAGGGCACCAGCTTGTCAATGAAAACATCAACGGCTTGGCCCGCCTTGACCATGAGCATGACGGCCCGCGGCCGCTTCAGCAGCTTTACGAACTCCTCCAGCGTATGAGCCCCCTCAATGTTCTTCCCGGCCGCCGGACCCGCCAGAAACTCGTCGACTTTGCTCACGGTCCGGTTGAAAACAGCGACCCGGAACCCTTTATCTTCCATGTTCAAGGCCAGGTTCTGCCCCATTACCGCAAGGCCTATAAGACCGATATCACAGTCCGCCATTTCTCACCTCTCTGCGGTCAACGCCCCGAAGGACTCCGTGGTCTTCCGAAAATCCGCCGTACCGCGCAAACTTTCCGGCCCCCGCGCAGGCACCGGAACCTCGCCGGCCCGCCGGAAACCGAACCGGCGGAAGAACTTATTCTGAGAACGCAAAGAGCACCTGTCAACCTCGCCGGGGCCGAACTGGCCTTAGTCCCTGCCTGCGCCCGATACCCGGTAAGAGCCTTTGAGATCAAGGGGAAGTCGATCCGGAGTCAAACAAAACAGTTCTTTCGGAATGCAGAGACCCATGGACAGCCGAACCCTCACACAGCCGAAAATTAGCTTCTGGGACCTTGAGAGGCGCAGCTCCCGGGCGATCACGTTGCTTGCCCTCATTTTGGGTTTGTATTGGAGTGCAGGCTGCCTGCTTCTCGGCCATATAGCAGGTTTCCTGTTTCGAATTTTCTTTATGGGAGCCGTTTCGCTTCGTTTCAGTCCTGCGGTTTACGTAATGCTTCTGCTGGGCGGCTTCGCTGCAGCTGCGGTACACTGGTTCTGGGCCACGCGGAGCGTTATCGACCGCACGCTTCGGATTTT
>CAZGYL010000796.1:0-2441 GCA_964529985.1 uncultured Planctomycetia bacterium
CGGGCTAGTCACCTTAACTGAGCGCTTTGTAGGAGATTCGCAGGATCCGGAGAGTGGTACCTGTTTGCGTACGGCATACGCCCATGACTTTATGGGGCGACAGACGGAAGTGAAGGAAGCCTATGATCTTGATTCTAAGGCATCTGAGCGAATAACGAAGTACGAATACCGGACGCCTGTTGTTGATGACATAATCGGGGTCGGGAAATACAAAATGGATAACGGGCAGCGAATATTGGTTGCATACTCATATAGCGCGCTGGATGAGTTTGGGAGGGTGTGCAGACAATACGACTACGGGGTTGAGGACGGATCGATCTATTCGCCCGAGATGACGGCCTACTGGTACGACGAGGAGGGAGCCGTAATTAAAGTCAAAAACCAGAACGGCACCTTTGAAAAGACCGCCTACGACGGCGCCGGGAGACTTAAAGCTAGCTATCTTTCCTTCGATCTTGCAGAAGATGATTCAGATTACGAGGCTGCGAAAACGGTTGGCGGCGACACAGTGATAGAGCAGACCTCATACAGCTATGACAAAGCCGGGAACGAGGTTCTGTCTGTGAGCTTTGAGAGGCTTCCGGGAGCTCAGGGTGAAGGAGAGCTTTCCGGCTCAAACGGGAGGCCCCGTTCGAATGCGAGGTGGTATGACAAGCTGGGCCGCGTGGAGGTGGCCTGTGACTATGGCGCTGTAGTGAAGACGAGCAGGCCTTCTACGAGGCCTGGATCTTCGAACGATACGGAGCGCACAACGCGGTACGTCTACGGTGACAGTCTAATTGAGGGGAGGAGATGGGAATACTCGCAAGCTGAAGATTGCACGATCTCAGGCAGGGAGATCGACGCATTGGGCCGAACGGTTCTTTCATGGAAGAAGAGCGCGGATTCGGACGACTACCGGGTTAAGACTTTGCACTACGATGCGCTGGGTCATGTGGTGCGGGAGATTGTGTACCAAGACCGTGAGGCTTTGGTGAAAGCTGGCTTTGAGTTTGGTCAGCCTCCGCCGCACTGGACTGAGGCTGAGTTGAAGGCTGCATTATCCTGCACCACGGAATACGTATGGGGGGTGGTGCGCGAAGAATGGACGGGTCAACCGGATTGGTCGACCAATTTGATAAGCTCAACAGCAATGTTGCTTGAGGTGCGTCCTCCGGATCGTCAGACCGGTGATCCCGTAGGGTCTGACAATTGGCGCAGGCGTTATGCGTACGATGCTTTGGGACGTGTGAGAGCTCAATGGCTTGATGTTACCAAACCAGGGGAACCCACCACGCGGATTGGAAGGGCAATAAGTTACGACGCATTGGGCCGGAAGGTCAGGGACGAGGTTAAGGAAGGCTACGACAGCCAGGACGATCTCGCCCGTATTCTTGCGTGGGATTACGATGTCTTAGGCAGATTAGATTGGGCAAAGACTCTTGCCGCCGATGGCACTTGCCTCAACAGCGTAGAGTATGAATACGACGCCTATGGAGCGGTGACGAAGGTAACGGAAGATCATGACGGTGAGGGGGAAGGCCAACCACGGTCAATCAGCTATCAATACGAGGGACCGGGATATAAGAACGATCACTCTATTGCTCACCGTCCGGTTGGAATCACGGGGGCGTTTTCGGTTTCATGGTCGTACGGCGAAGCTGGAGGGGTAAGCGACATGCTGGGTCGTGTTGAAGAGTGTTCCTGGACCCATGGGTTGAGTTTCCAGGCACGTGAGGAATTCATAGGCACACAGACGTGGGCCAGGACTACAATGAGCAGAGAGTATGATTTTGGCGGAGGTCCTGAGATGCACGATGTATTGTTTCAGGAGAGAACCCTTGAAACATTTGGAAGACCGGGTTCTTATCAGGCCCTTCAGCTCTTTGATCCGACAGGTGGACATGACGGACCATATTTCAGTTTTAATCGGTCCTACACCTACGGTGTGAGCACAGGCTTTCTTACCCAAACCCACGACGAGCCCTTGTCTGGCACGAATTACTGGGGGGTGCAGGTGGTAACCCGAACCCTCAACCGAAACGGTTTTGGTGAAGTGGACTCCTACAGCTACCAATCAGAGGGTCTTTCCGTACAGCGCAGTTGGACGCGCGATGGAGTTGGCAATTGGCGGTGTTACAGCCACGATTTTCCCGAATGGGGAATAGACTGTCCCGAGGTGGGCCACACGCGCTGTTACAACCCTAGGCAGGAGATAAAATCGTTTACGGACGGCGACTGTAGTGGTGCTTCTGGTGAAATGGAATACGACGAGGCCGGAAGGATTGTGAGGTACAACCACAGCGAACACGGTGTGGGTGACCTTACGCTCAGTTACGACGCATGGGGCCGGCTGCTCTCGATTACAGAGACTGGCATAGGCACTGTGACCTACCAGCGTGACGCCCTGGGCCGTCTTATTGAGCGGGAAGGCCCGGGCGGGGCCTGCGGTGTATGGCAGA